>JASFFM010000078.1:0-12989 GCA_050124295.1 Desulfobacterales bacterium
CTTTATGTTTGTAATTGCACTAAAAATCGGTGCGCCCATTATCGTGGTGTTGATCTTAACCAGCGTGTGCTTCGGTCTGATGGCGCGCACCGTTCCGCAAATGAATATTTTTATTGTCGCCATGCCCTTGAAGATCGTGGTGGGGTTGTTGTTCGTTATTTTCAGCCTGCCTTACCTGCAGCCATATTTACGCACCTTGTTCGACGGTTTTGGCGCCGGACTGCTGCCGCTCTTGAAATTGATGGGGTCTTAGGGAGGCACCATGGCCAAAGACAGCGGCATGGACCGCACCGAGAAACCGACACCCAAAAAGCTGAGCGATGCGCGGAAAAAGGGCCAAATCGCCCAGAGCCGCGAGATCCCATCGGCCATGATTCTGATCACTTCGCTGGCGGTTTTCTATTTCGGCGGCAGCATCATGGCCAGGCAGTTGGCCGATATTATGCGCACCAGTTTTCGTGAACTGAACGGTGACTGGATTCAAAGTGCGGCATCGGTCAATCGCATGACCGGCTGGCTCTTCGACCAGACCCTGTCCATTCTGATGCCGATGATGATTGCCTTGTTGATTACCGGAATTGTCGCCAACGTGGCCCAGTTCGGCTTCAATTTCAAGGAAGATCTTTTCGTACCGAATTTTAAGAAGATGAACCCCATCAGTGGGACAAAACGTTTATTTTCGCTGAAAGCATTGGTGGAACTGGTAAAGTCTGTTTTTAAAATCGGGTTTGTCGGCCTGATCGCCTATTTGATGCTCCAGAGGGAGCTCATCACGATCCCATCACTGATTCACATGGAGGTCCTCGATACGGCCGCCTACCTGGCCGCGGTGGCCTTTCGAATCACCTTCTTTGTATGTCTGGGGCTGATCGTTCTGGCGGCGGCCGATTTCGCCTACCAGCGCTGGCAGCACCAGAAAGAACTGATGATGACCAAGCAGGAGGTCAAGGAAGAACGCAAACAAAGCGACGGTGATCCCCAGGTCAAGGCCCGCATTCGCAGCATGCAATTGGAAATGGCCCAGCGGCGTATGATGGAGGCGATCCCCACGGCGGATGTGGTTATCACCAACCCAACCCATTTTGCGATTGCCATCAGGTTCGACGCCGAAAAAATGGCAGCACCCGAAGTGGTCGCCAAAGGCGCTGATTTCGTTGCCCTACGAATCCGTGAGATCGCCGAGGAGAATGATGTACCTTTGGTCGAAAACAAACCCTTGGCCCGGGCGCTCTTTCGATCCACTGAGATCGGGGACGCCATTCCCGCCGATCTCTATCGTGCGGTGGCCGAAGTCCTGGCCTACGTCTATCGCCTCAAAGGCATTCGCCATCCGATATGATGCCAGCCGGTGATGTCGATTCCGAACCCATCCCCATCCGGGGCCCTGTGCCCATCGAAAACCGATAGCGCCACGACGCCCAGCCCTTTGGGGAATCGCAGCCGCGCGCTCAATGTTCGAGCTCCTTTTCTATTCCGTTGTGCTTCCCGGGGCTTGGGCGCCATTACTTTCGATCCCTCCTGAAACAACCGCTTGCTTCCGTCAAATGCTTGACATGCGTTGGTTTGTCCACCGGGGTCGGGTGCTGACAACACGCATGACAAGCCCTCAGTTTTGATCCGACATTCCGGTATTGCCTTGAAATTGTTTTGATATCGTCAAAGACGAACGAAAGGCTGGCGATGGGGGCCGGAGGGCCCCGTAATTAGGCATGATTCCTGCTTTAGGTTTGGGATCAAAAGCTTGTGGCGTGGATCAACCCCTTAACGACACATGGAATTGGAATGGCATACGCGGACCAGAGACAACTTCCCTTAAGACTCGAATCGCTGACGAACAACTCCGATATCCTCATGGCGACCATCGTCGTCGGTATCCTCGTGTTCATGATTCTTCCGCTGCCGGCGTTTGTCCTCGACCTGTTGCTCAGCTTCAACATCACCTTCTCCATCGTCATTTTGCTCGTGGGCATGTACATCATTCATCCCCTGGAATTATCGTCTTTCCCGACGATTCTGCTCCTGGCGACCCTGTTCCGACTGTCACTCAATATCGCATCGACCCGCGTCATTCTCTTGCATGGTGTTGAGGGCACCAGCGCCGCAGGCAAGGTTATCCAAGCTTTCGGCAGTTTCGTGGTCGGTGGCAACTATCTGGTGGGTATCATTGTATTTCTCATCCTGGTGATCATCAACTTCATGGTGATCACGAAAGGGGCCGGGCGTATCGCCGAGGTCGCGGCCCGCTTCACCCTGGATGCCATGCCGGGCAAACAGATGAGTATCGACGCCGACTTGAATGCCGGACTCATTTCGGAAGATGAAGCACGCAAACGGCGCGAAGAGATTGCCCGGGAAGCGGAATACTATGGTGCCATGGATGGTGCCAACAAGTTTGTACGCGGCGATGCCATCGCCGGCATTATCATCACGCTGATCAACATTTTGGGGGGCTTGGCGATCGGGGTCCTCCAGAATGGCATGAATTTTGGCGATGCCGCCCAGAACTATACCCTTTTGACGGTGGGGGACGGTCTCGTTTCGCAGGTCCCGGCGCTGATCGTATCGACTGCGGCCGGGATCATTGTCAGCCGTGCCGGGTCCGAATCCAGTCTCGGCCGCGACATTACTTCCCCGGTCCTTTTTCAACATCGGGCCATCGGTATCGCCGCCGGCGTATTGTTTGGTTTTGCCTTGATCCCCGGCTTGCCGTCCTTGCCCTTCATTATGCTGGCGGCCATGGCCGCCGCCGTTTCCTATGTGGTCTACAAGGCCGGCCAAGAAGCCACAGCGGCGGAGGAAGCCGTCGATCTGCTGCCGGAAGGGGAGCGGCCCGCCGAAAATCTGGAGGAGCTTCCGCCGCTCGACATCCTGTCGCTGGAAGTGGGCTATGGCCTGATCCCCTTGGTGGATGTCGAACAGGATGGCGAATTGCTCACGCGCGTCAAATCCATTCGGCAGCAGGCGGCCGAAGAAATCGGACTGGTCGTCCCACCCGTGCATATTCAGGACAATATGCAGCTGCAACCTGGAGAGTATCGCATATTGCTCAAGGGCAATGAAATCGCCCGTGGAGAGCTGACCCTCAATCATTACCTGGCCATGAATCCGGGAGATGCCTCGGGATCACTGGAGGGCATCGCCACCCAGGAGCCGACCTACGGTCTTCCCGCCGTATGGATCAAAGAGGAGCAACGCGAAAAAGCCATTGCCGACGGTTACACGGTGGTGGATCTGGCCACGGTGATGACAACCCACATATCCGATGTGATCACCCGTCACGCCCACGAGCTGGTGGGCCGTCAGGAAGTCCAGCGCATGCTCGATCACTTTAAACAAACTTACCCCAAAGTCGTCGAAGAGCTGATCCCCAACCAGCTGCCGTTGGGCGGCGTGGTAAAGGTCTTGCAGAATCTATTGAAAGAGCAGGTCTCGGTGCGCGACCTCCTGGCGATCCTGGAAACCCTCGCCGATTGGTCTCCCATGACCAAGGACTTGGATATCCTGACCGAATACGTCCGACAGGCACTGTCCCGATCCATCGTCAAGCAATACCAGGGGCATGAAGGATCATTGGCCGCCGTGACCCTCGATCAAAGTATCGAAGCGGCGATTGCGGAATCGATTCAACAAACTGATCACGGCAGCTTCCTCGCGGCCGACCCGCGTGTGGTGGAGAAGATCGTGCAGGCGCTGTCCAAACATATTGAAACCTTTGCAGCTCTTAACAGTCAGCCAGTGGTATTGTGCTCGGCCCAGATAAGGCCCCACTTTAAACGGTTGATCGATCGAATGGTGCCCAATCTGGCGGTGCTTTCTTATGACGAAGTGATGAACAATGCCCAGATTCAAACAATCGGCGCGGTGGAGATAAACCATGCAGATTAAACGCTTCGAGGCCAAAAACATGACCGAGGCCCTGCGGCAGATCAAACGCACGCTGGGATCGGAGGCGGTGATCCTTTCGGCCAAGGATTTGCGCCGCGAAAACCGCCTATTGGGCATATCCCGTCAAATCGGTGTAGAAGTAACGGCCGCTGTCGACGAGGACTATCCCGAGCTCTCATCTGGCCACCCGTCGGTGACGCCCCCCCCAACCCCGTCGGGGAAACGCGGCCCTACCTCTCCGGTAGCTCCTCGAAAAGAGCATCGTTCGGGTTTTCTGGCGAAGATCAACCAAGTCGTCGGGCGTAAGGGCTACGCCAATCAATTGTCACCGAAGATCACTTCCGCGGTCCCCTCGGAGCTGCCGTCGCCGGATTCACCAGTTTCCGTCCTCGCGACCCCAGAGGATCTGCCCGCGGCCAATGGGCCAACGGCCCGAAAAAATGGGCAAACCCCGATGGGACGCTATCTGGCCAAGTCGGGTCTGACCATAGGCAAGCTGGATTGGGAAACAAAGGGGGCAACCATCATTGCGCTGGCAGGAAATGCCGGTGTTGGAAAAACAACGGTCATCGCCAAACTGGCCGCCCATTACCGATTAATTCATAAAAAAAAGGTCGGCTTGCTTTCTCTCGATCGTCGAAGAATCGGAGGCTTGGAGCAACTTCAGTGCTATGCCGACAGCATGCACCTGACGCTGGAAGTACCCGACCGCAACCAGGAGCTTCCCGAAGCGCTGGCACGACTGTCAAAATGCCATCTTGTTCTGGTGGATACCCCATCGGTTGACCCACACGATGCGCAGGGTATGGCCGGCATCAAATCGCGCCTGCAAACCTTGGGAAAGGTTAAGACCCTGCTGGTGTTAAGTGCCGAAAGCCGTGAAGAAGACCTGCAGATGACGGCTTCGCGCTACCAATCCCTGAATCCGGTGGGGGTCGTTATGACCAAGACCGATTTAACCCAGTCGTATGCGGATATGGTCAATTTTCTCTGCCGTCAGGCCCTGCCCGTTCTCTTTTATACCAGTGGCCAGCGGGTACCATTTGATTTGACCGAGGCGACCATCGAAGGCCTGGCGGCACGATTCACCACCCATGAACGACTCAAATCATGTGATCGGCACCGTACGAGCGACCATGTTCCGCCCGGACTGTCGCCCAACGACGGGGAAACGATCATTTATCTCGCCAACAAGAATTCAGACATCTTTCATCGTCCGGAATGCAAATGGATCCGACTGATCAATCGGACGAATATCGTAGAATTCAATTCCTTTGCCGAGGCGCTGAACAACCGTTTCAAACCTTGCCGCTACTGCAATCCTCAACATCTGTCAATCACCGGCATGTTGTCTCAGGAAGGTGCTGCCCTTTAGCAAGGACGCCGAATCCATTTTCAGGAGTAGAAGCAAATGACGATGAAGGAGCACAACAACAAAGTAATCGCCCTGAGCACTCGCAAGCCGTATCTTCCTGCCATCGGCGAAAGGGTGCCAATGCCGGTACGCAAACCGACCCGAATTATTTCGATCACCAGCGGAAAGGGCGGTGTGGGCAAAACCAATATCGTGGCCAATCTGGGCTATCAATTGAGCCGTTCGGGCATTCGCGTGTTGATTCTGGATGCGGACATGGGACTTGGAAATCTGGACATTCTGCTCGGCCTGGCCCCACGCTACAATTTGTCACATGTGCTGCTGGGTGAAAAGCGCATCAGTGAGATCGTCATTGAAGGGCCGGGGCAATTGGCCATCCTGCCGGCTGCATCCGGCATTCAGGAATTGACCCAGCTTTCACGGGATCAGAAAATGAGCATGCTCTATGAGCTGGACCAGCTTCTGGATGCGGTGGATGTCTTGCTCATCGATTCGGCGGCCGGCATATCCGCCAACGTTCTTGATTTCAGTGTCTCGGCCCAGGAGATCATGGTCGTCGTGACCCCCGAACCGACCTCGATTACCGATGCCTATGCGTTGATGAAGGTGCTCTCGACGAAATATGCCGAGAAGACCTGCCGGCTGATCGTCAACCAGGTGGCCAGCGAACAGGAAGGAAGGGAAATCTTTCGTCAGCTGAATCTGGTCGCCCGCAAATTCTTGGCCATCAATATGGAATATTTCGGATGTATTCTGCAGGATGATCAGTTGGTGCACTGTGTCAAACAACAAAGGATTGTCTGCCAGGCGCACCCGGAATCGTCAGCGGCGCATGGTTTTCGCAATCTGGCCCGCAAAACGATTGCCCTGCCATCTATTGCCGCGCCCCAGGGTGACCCCCATCTCTTCTGGGGACACATGATCCAGGGTGGGGTAATTTCAAGCAAATCTTAATTGAGAAAGGTTCGGCGCAAACTGACCCAAAAATAGCCTCAAAGGTGCCCTATGAAAGCGTTAAAAACCAAAGCCCGTCAGGCCGTGAAGGAACACCCGGAAACCCGGGAGCAGCTGATGATGGAGTATCTTCCACATGTCAAACGCATCGTCAATCGAATGGCCATCCATTTACCTTCAACCGTCGACATCGAAGATCTTTACAACGTGGGTGTAATCGGATTGATCCAGGCCGTCGACCGCTATGATATGAGTCGTGACAACAAGTTCATTACCTACGCCACTCATCGCATTCGCGGGGCGGTGCTCAGTGAACTGCGATCGCGGGATTTTCTTTCACGATCCAATCGGCGTAAAATTCGGGAAATGGACCACGCTTATGCCATGCTGGAGCAGCAGTTGGGACGCGATGCCGAAGATCATGAAGTTGCCGAGGTATTGCAGATCGATCTGGATCGCTTGGACGCCATCAAGAAACTTTCCAGTATCTCCTTTATCAGCTTTGAAGAGATGGGTTACGCCGAATCCAATGATAAAGGCCGTTGGTTGAAATTTGTCACCGACGAAGCGCCGGACGCATTTGCCATGGCCAATTTGAATGAACTGAAACATGCCATGGCCGAGGCCATCGAGCAGTTGCCGGAAAAAGAGAAAATGGTCTTATCGCTGTATTATTTTGATGAATTAAACATGAAGGAGACCGGAAAGGTTCTGAACATCACCGAGTCCAGGGTTTCCCAGATCCATTCGCAGGCTATCATTCGTCTGCGCAACAAACTACGCCGCGCCAATATCATCGAGCATTAAAACATCGGCGTGATGCAGATGAATAGATGATGGCACGGGAAATATCGGTCTCGGTGGGAGAAGGATTCCCATGGTAGACAGCATTCGCCAATCCGGCCGTATTGGTGTGATTACCCCCCCGGGTCCATCGCGCAGGCTGAAGCAGCGCCGGCAACCCGGCCAAGAACCACGCGATTCAGGTGAAGAAGAATCGCCGCAAATGGATGATGAAACCCTGCCGGATGAAGATGCTCAGCGTCAGCAGGCGCCCGCAAGCGAAAATGGATCCATCTCCTCATCGAACAAGCATGGCAATATCCGGACCGGACGTCATATTGATGTAAGGATTTGACGTCGGCCGCCACATTTGGACGGAAAAATTTATGCAAACCATCGGCCTACTGGCAGAATTCAACGTGCTACTGGACATGCTGGCCATTGTCTGCTGTCTGATCATCATCCTGTTTCTACGACGCAATCATCGCCGATACGGTTCCTTGATTGCCCCCAACCGTCGTGACGGCGATATAAAGGGGTTTGCCGCCGAGGTTGCCCTGCAAATGATTGCCCAGCAGTCACAGAAAGCCTACGACAATATTCAGCGTTCTTTGAACCGCGAATTCGAATCCCTGCGGATGGTGGCGGGCGGGTCCCCGTCGGTGACGTATGCGGAAAATAAACAGGTCCATCGCCAACAACTATCCCCCCTGGCGGCGCTAAGCCGTGAACAACGGTATCGAAACGCCGAGCAAATGATCGCCCAGGGGGCCGATGCGTCCCAAATCATGGCGGCCTGCGGATTGGGAGAGGGCGAATTGATGCTCCTGCGGGGACTCCAGAAGCTTGCCTGAATACCCTGCGCGCTTGCCGATCCGGCCATAGCCAAGCATCTTGCAGCCACCATGAACCCACTTTTTTTTCGTTGCCCACCCAACAGCAACTTGCCTTGGATCAGATCACGGGCCTTCCCCGCGAAGCTCGATCTCCGGCGCCGAAAAACGCTTTGTGCGAATCGCCCCCGAATCTGGTGAAGGTCGACCCGGCAAATATTGCCGACCCGCCAGCGCACAAGAGGGATTTTTTGCTTCGCGCACTTCTGTAAATCGCCGCCCATGCCGAACGAGGAATGCCAATCGCTATTGGTCCATTATTTGCATTATCTCCTTCCGGAAGCATTTCCGACACGACCTGATGCCCATCATTGACCGAAGGAGAGGACCCGTTATGAGTGGATCGATATATATGGCAACCTCGGGTGCCGAAGTACAGCGCCTGCGATTGCAAATATTATCAAACAATCTCGCCAATATAAACACGGCCGGTTTCAAAGAGGATCGCGCGGTTTTTCGCCTGCCGGAGCAGGGCCTCGATTCCGCAAACGACCCGCGTGATTCCTTATCGGATTCGGCAACTTCCTTTTCTTCCGTCATTCCCATGACGACCCACACTAACTATGCGCACGGCCCCATCCAGCGAACGGGAAACCCTCTTGACCTTGCCATCGAGGGCAAAGGCTTCTTCAGCGTCCAAACCGACCAGGGGGTGCGCTACACGCGCAACGGCTCTTTCACGATCAATCCAGAAGGCGTTCTTTCCACCCAGGACGGTGACCCGATCATGGGTGAGGGCGGAGAGATTACGATCGATGGTAGTGATGTTTCCTTCGACGGTTCGGGGAATGTGATCGTAGACGGCATCCTTACCGATAAACTAAAAATCGTGACCTTTTCCGACACGAAGGCCTTGCAGAAGATCGGCCGGTCGCTATTTCGACTGGACGAGAACAAGGGGGCGGAAGAACCGTTGGCGTTCGGCGGCGTGCAACAGGGATTTCTGGAAGGCTCCAATGTCAACGCTGTCAAAGTTATGACGGAACTGATCGAGGTTCAGCGCGGGTATGAATCCTATCAGAAGATGATCAAGACCATGGATGAAATGGCTTCGCGCGTGATTAGCGGCGTGGGCAATACCGAGTGATCTAATCTTGCAGCCAGGGAGGCTCAAATGATTCGCAGTTTATGGACCGCAGCGTCGGGAATGAAATCACAATCGCTCAATATCGATGTCATTTCGAACAATCTGGCCAATGTCAATACGACAGGCTTTAAATCCAGCCGTGCCGATTTTCAGGATCTGCTCTACGAAACGTTGCGACAGGCCGGCACATCCTCTTCCGAAAACACGGACGTGCCCACCGGTCTCCAGGTTGGGCACGGCAGCCGCCCGGTCGCCAGTCATAAAATTTTTACCCAGGGGGATTTTCAGCAAACCAAGAACGAATTGGACATGGCCATTGAGGGCGAGGGCTTTTTCCAGATCATTCAACCGAATGGGGAGACGGCTTACGCCCGTGACGGCGCCTTCAAGATGGACCGTGACGGACGCATCGTGACCTCCGATGGGTTTGTGCTGGAACCGGAAATAACCATCCCCAGCGACAGTATTTCCCTGTCCATCGGACTCGACGGCACGGTATCGGTACTGCAAGCCGGCTCCAGCGCGCCGACCGAGATCGGCACGATTACCCTGGCCCGTTTTGTCAATCCCGCCGGTCTTCACAGCATTGGGCGCAATCTGTACCTGCCCACCAACGCCTCTGGCGATGCGATCATAGGAACGGCCGGCGAAGATGGGTTAGGAACCCTGGCCCAGGGTTTTCTGGAAATGTCCAATGTGAGCGTCGTAGACGAGATGGTTCGAATGATCACCGCTCAAAGAGCCTACGAAATCAATAGCAAAACCATTCAGGCGGCCGACGACATGCTTCAGCAGGCCAATAATGTCAAACGTTAGTACAAGATGGAGCAAGCCATGCCAAAGGCGCGAATGAACCGATGGGGAACGCGCATCGCATCGTTAGGATTTCTGCTGTCGGTGACCCTGGCCCTGACGACGTTACCGGTTTGCGCGGCCGCCGGAAGGATTGCCTTGACCATGCCCGAAAGCGTCACGATTGACAGTGCGAATGTGCGCTTGGGGCAAATCGTGCAGATCTCGGGGGCCGACCCGGCCCAACAGAAACAATTGCAGGCTGTTACCATCGGGCGGGCACCGCAGGCCGGCCGCTCACGTTCGATCAGCCGCGAATATATCCTGCTGCGGTTGCGCCAATCCGGCCTCGACCCTGCGGCGATGTCGATCAGCGCACCGCAGAAGATAACCCTGACGCGACGCGCCGTAAAAATCGCCAAATCCGATCTGGAAATGATGATCCGTGCTCACGTTGCGGCCAATCCTCCTTTTGGCGGCGGTGATCTGACCATCAGTACGGTGCGCATCAGTGACGATATCCTGCTGCCGACCGGCGACATCCAGCATGAAATTCGCTACCTGCCCCAGGCGCGGCCTTCCGGAACGCTTCCGCTGACAGTGTCCTTCCGTGTGGACGGCAAACCCGTCAAACGCGTGATGGTGACCGTCAATGTGACCATGATGAAACCGGTCCCCGTGACACGGCGCCCAATTGCCCGCCATCAAATGATTCGTGAAGAAGACCTGATGCTGCAAACCATGGACGTGACAGGCTTGCCGGCGAATGCAGTGGTTGCTTTTCAGGAGATTGAAGGTCAGCGGGCACGCCGCCAAATCGGACCCCGCATGGTGCTGCGCAGAGATCAGCTGGAGTTCCCGCCAGTGGTCAAAAAAGGCGATCGCGTCCGGATCGTGGCGGAAACTGGTGGATTGCGGATTACGGCGCTGGGCGAGGTCAAGAGTCTCGGACGCGTCGGCGAACGGGTCCGTGTTGTCAATCTGGATTCCAACAAATCTCTTTTCGCCCGCGTCATCGACGCCCAGACCGTTCAGGTCGATTTCTAGAAAGGATGTCACCATGAAGCAAATGCGATTTTATGGGTTTCTTTTTACCGTCGGGATGGGCGTTCTGGCGGCCTTATCTCTATCAGGTTGCACAACACCTCATGGAGGGATGACGGTCAGCACGGCGCCTGTGGCGGCAGAAACGGTGCCCGCGCCACCGACGACGGATACCCGACACGCTACCACCGACGAAATGTCGCTCTGGTCGGAGGATATTGCTTTCGGTGACCTCTTTAGTGATCCCAAGGCCCGTCGGGCCGGCGACATCATTACGATCCGAATTGCCGAATCATCGAGTGCTTCCAACAGCGCGGATACGTCCACCGATCGCGATTCTTCCCTCAGCGCCGGTATCGATCAGCTTTTCGGTGTCGACACATCGACGCTGCAAGATTTTTCGGTCAGTGGAAATATCAAAAGCGACTTCGAAGGCGCCGGCAGCACCACCCGCAGCGGAAAATTGGATGCCTTCATCACCGCACGGGTGGTCGAAGTGCTTCCCAACGGCAATCTGAAAGTCATCGGATCGCGCGAAATCATGGTGAACAACGAAAAACAGATCATGACCATTTACGGCGTCGTGCGCCCCCGTGACATCGCGGAGGACAATGTGGTGCTATCGACCTTCGTGGCTGATGCCCGTATCGCCTACAGCGGTGCCGGCATTGTCGACGATCGGCAGCGTCCGGGCTGGCTCGCCAATGGCCTCAATTCGGTTTGGCCCTTCTAGGCGATGAACCTTCCATTCAAGGTGAGGCACACTATGGCTTCAAAATATCTTTTGGCAACCGTGCCTAAAACCACCGCGGTGGTTGTTTTCATCGCCCTCTTGACGGTGATCGGTGCGGCGACGGCCCAAGCGGCGCGGATCAAGGACATCGCCAATATTCGTGGCGTTCGTCAGAATCAACTTGTCGGCTACGGCCTGGTGGTCGGACTGGATGGTTCGGGAGATAGCAACAAGTCGATTTTCACAGTTCAATCCCTCGCCAGTTTGCTTGAAAAGATGGGCGTGACCATCGACCCGGACGATCTGAAAGTGAAAAACGTGGCCGCGGTCATGATAACGGCCAACCTGCCGCCCTTTGCCCGAACAGGCAGTCGCATCGATGTTCTGGTCAGTTCCATTGGTGACGCTAAAAACCTGCAGGGCGGGACACTCCTCCTAACCCCCCTGAAAGGGGCCGACGGCAAAGTATACGCCGTCGCCCAGGGACCCGTCAGCACGGGGGGATTTTCGTTTGGTAAAGGTACCGGAACCGGTGTGCAGAAAAACTTTCCCACCGCCGGACGGATTGTCGGGGGAGCCCTTATCGAGCGCGAAATTGCCCATAACTTCAATCGCCAAGACTTGCTGACCCTGGCTTTACACGCACCTGATTTTACAACGGCCACCAGGGTGGCCCAGGCCATCAATGCCGCTTTTGGCGATGCCATGGCGAGCGCACCGGATGCCGGAACCATTAATGTCAGGGTGCCTGATCTGTACCGTGGACGCAGTGTGGCGCTGGTGGCCCTGATCGAAAATCTGGGCGTCACGCCGGATATGATTTCCAAGGTGGTCATCAACGAGCGCACGGGAACGGTCATCATGGGCGAGAATGTGCGCATCGCCACGATCGCCATCGCGCATGGCAATCTGAGCATTCAGGTCAACAAACGGGACAATGTGTCCCAACCCTTGCCCTTTTCACGCGGTGGCCAAACGGTCGTAACCACCGATCGGGACATGATCGTTGAAGAAGGGCGCAACCCGCTGTTCCTGGTGGAATCCGGCGTCAGTATCGGGGAAGTCGTGCGGGCCCTGAATGCCCTCGGGGTCTCGCCCCGCGACCTGATTGCCATTTTTCAAGCGCTGAAGGCCGCCGGCGCCCTTCAGGCAGAATTAGAGATCATTTAAGGGGTTTAGGGAATGGATAACATGGTCAGGAAAACGTTGCCTGGGAGTCTTCCCGGTGGGATCCGCCGGAGCACGCCCGGGGAGAACACCCGGCAGATAGACCATCGCCAAGCGCGTTTAGATGAAGGCCATCGCATGGCCAAGGCATGCGCTGATTTTGAGGCCATTTTCGTTCAACAACTATTTAAAACCATGCGTGCCAGTGTGGCCACATCGGGCTTGTTGGATGGCGGGCGCGCCGAGGAACTCTACACATCGTTGCTTGACCAGCAC
>JASFFM010000079.1:0-12973 GCA_050124295.1 Desulfobacterales bacterium
TGGCGCCCAGTGATACGATGGCCGCTTTAAAGACGCTTTATGAACGGGGCCATACGGACATGAACGCCTTGAAAACAAGTGTCTTTCTGACGCCGGAAGGCTATACGGCCGCTATAGAGAAATGAAGATCGGCAGTGGTTACCAGTCGTCGCCAACAGGTTGGCCGCAAGCGACCGACATGCTATTGTGATTTAATGCTCAATTGATATTACGGAAACATGCTGTATCGGCGACCGCAGCGGAGACCCACAAGGGCAGAGGATTATAGGGCAAGGCGGTCGGGTCTCCCCCGCCGGCCGCAATTGATGGCATGCTCAGCCAGACCCGGAACGCCGCATGATCACCAAAAAAAGGACGTGTGACCTATGAGAACCATTGGACTCCTGGGTGGGATGAGTTGGGAAAGTACGGCGGAATACTACCGCGCCATCAACGCCGGTATTAATCAGGCCCTTGGTGGTCTGCATTCGGCCGAAATCGTCCTTTACAGCGTCGATTTCGCCCCCATCGAGCAACGCCTGGCCAACGGTGACTGGACCACTCTGGGTGAAATCCTGGTCGACGCCGCCCGCCGCATCCAGCGGGCCGGCGCCGATTGTCTTCTGCTTTGCACCAATACCATGCACAAGGTCGCACCCGCCATCGAACTGGCCCTGTCTATCCCGCTGCTCCACATCGCCGATGCCACGGCCGAGAAACTGGTGCGCGATGGCGTAAAGACCGCGGGGCTGCTCGGCACGGCCGCCACCATGGAGCAGAATTTCTACAAGGGACGTCTGGCAGACCGTTACGGGCTGGAAGTTATCGTTCCCGAAAAAGAAGACCGCAGGATTGTCCACGACGTTATCTTCCAAGAACTTTGCCACGGTACCGTCCGTGATACATCCCGCAAGCACTATCTGGACATCGTAGGCCGCCTGTCCGAGGCGGGCGCCGAGGCCGTCATCCTGGGCTGCACCGAAATCGCCATGCTGATCGGACCGACGGACACAAAAACAGCGCTATACGATACGACCGCCCTGCATGTTGACCGGGCGGTGGCATGGGCCCTGGAAGTCATCTGAACCGCGCCCCGGCTAGCGCCGCCCACCGATGTTCGCTTGGCCGGTGGCAGGTTACCGTCATCTGCAAAGGAGATATCCATTGGGGGGATTCAAGGAATACGATCAATTCGATGCCATGGGTTTGGCCGCCTGTATCCGCCGGGGCGAGATCAGCGCCGCCGAGCTGGGTGAGGAAGCCATCGCACGAATCGAAAGGATTGATCCCCGGCTTAATGCCGTGGTCACCCCCATGTTCGAAAGAGGTCGCCACGCCGCTCAACAACCCCTGCCGGACGGGCCGCTGGCCGGCGTACCCTTTCTTATCAAGGATCTTTTGCAAGCCTACGCCGGCGTGCCCCTAACAAGCGGCTGCAAGGCCTACCGACACCATGTGCCGGACTACGACAGCGCCATGGTACGGCGCTACAAGCGGGCCGGGCTCATTACGATTGGCAAGACCAACACGCCGGAATTCGGTCTGACGGCGATCACCGAATCCGAATTGTTCGGGCCCTGCCGCAATCCCTGGCATACGGCCCTCACCCCCGGGGGATCCAGCGGGGGTGCGGCGGCAGCCGTGGCGTCCGGCATGGTGCCGCTGGCCGCCGGCGGCGATGGCGGCGGCAGCATCCGCATCCCGGCCGCCTATTGCGGTCTTTTCGGCCTGAAGCCCTCACGGGGTCGCAATCCCGGAGGACCCCGCCACGGTCAGATCTGGCAGGGGGCCGTACAGGAACATGTTCTCTCACGGAGCGTGCGGGACAGTGCCGCCGCCCTGGATGCCACCCAGGGTCCGGACCAAGGGGCGCCCTACGAAATCCGACCGCCGGTCAGGCCCTATCGGGAAGAAATCAAACGCCCGCCCGGGAAACTCAAGATCGGCTTCAGCGCGGCCTCGCCCATCGGCACTCCGGTCCATGCGGAAGGCATCCGGGCCGTTCAGCAAACCGCCGCTCTGCTGGAAGAGCTGGGCCACCATCCGGTGCAGACGGAGACCGGGGTCGACGGCAAGGCCCTGGCCAACGCCTATCTGACCCTGTATTTCGGCGAGATGGCCGCCGACCTGGAAGACATCAAGCAGATGCTCGGTCGCAAAGCGGCGCCGGGCGATGTGGAGGCCACGACCTATACCCTGGCCCTGCTGGGGAGAGCCTTTTCGGCCGGGCATTTCGTGACCGCCATGCGCTGCTGGGATCATGCCGCACGCCAGATGGGTCAATTTTTCCGTGATTACGACCTTTTCCTGACCCCCACCACCGCACAACCGCCGGCGGCCATCGGCGCTCTGCAGCCCAAGGCGGTCGAAAAAATACTCCTGACCGCGATCAACACCTTGGGGTGGGGGCGTCTTCTCAAAGCCTCCGGCATCGTTGATCAACTGGCCGCAAAAAGCCTGATGCGCACCCCCTTCACCTTCTTGGCCAATCTCACCGGGTTGCCGGCCATGTCGGTGCCCCTGCACTGGAGTGCGGAAGGCCTGCCCTGGGGGCTCCATTTTGTGGCGCCCTTCGGGAAAGAAGACCTGCTTTTCCGATTGGCTGCGCAATTGGAAACCGCCCGGCCCTGGGCGGCGAAGAAACCGCCGGTATGGGCAGGTCCAAAGACCCGCCAGATGCCCGGTGTTAAACGGCAATAAGGCGGCAATGAAATTGACAATGTGTCCACAATAACGCATCATACGGCGCTGATGAACGCTCCATATCACATCTCGGATGGTTGACAGCCATGAAGAAAAAAGTGTTTCTGGCCCTGGCGGGCATTGTCCTGCTCATCGCCGTGCTGGGTGGCATCAAATTCCTGCAGATCAACCGCATGATTGCCCAGGGCAACCAATTCGTTCCGCCACCAACCACGGTGACCGCTGCGACGGTGGAACGTACGACCTGGGAGACGACCCTGACGGCCGTGGGATCTTTGGAGGCCGTGCAAGGCGTGACCATAACGGCGGAGCTGGGGGGCAAGGTGACGGCCATCGCTTTCGACCCCGGCGCCTACGTGGCGGCGGGCGATCTTCTCGTCCAACAGGACATCTCCTCGGAGGAAGCCCAGCTCCGTTCGGACCAGGCCACTCTGGCGCTAAAAAAAGCCGATCACGACCGCGCCAAGGAACTGCTGTCCCAACAGGTGGTCACCCAGGCCGCCTACGACCAGGCCCTGGCCGAATACAAACAGGCCCTGGCGGCAATTGACAACAACCGTGCGCTCATTGCCAAAAAGACCATCCGGGCGCCCTTTGCCGGACGCCTGGGCATCCGTCTGATCAATCTGGGCCAAAACCTCGAAGGAGGCGAGCCGATTGTTTCGCTCCAGGCCATGGACCCGATTTTCGTCAATTTCCTAGTGCCGCAAAACCAAATCGCCCAGGTTCAGCTGGGCCTCACCGTGCGCGTCGCCACCGACGCCCTGACCGGAGAAGTCCTCGAAGGCCAGATCACCGCCATCAACCCCCAGGTGGAGGAGGCCACGCGCAACATTCGCATTCAGGCCACCGTTGAGAACCAGTCCGAACGATTGCGCCCGGGCATGTTTGTCAACGTGGGGGTGGTCTTACCGGAGCAGGACACGGTGCTGGTTATACCGGCCACGGCCGTGCTCTTTGCGCCTTACAGTGATTCGGTTTTCGTGGTCGAGCCCCAGGAAGGGGACACCCCCCAGAACGCCTTGGCATTGCGTCAGCAATTCGTGCAATTGGGTGAGAAGCGCGGTGATTTTATCGCCGTGCAAAAAGGTCTTGCGGCCGGTCAAACCGTTGTCTCGACCGGGGTTTTCAAACTGCGCAATGGCATGCCGGTGGTGGTGGACAACACCCTGGCACCCAAATTCGAGCTGGCCCCTCGCCCGGAGAATGCATAGGGCCAAGATGCCATGAACATTACCGATATCTTCATCAAGCGACCTGTGCTGGCCACCGTGGTGAGTCTGGTCATTACCATCGTCGGCCTTCAGGCCCTGCTCACGTTAAACGTGCGCCAGTACCCCCGCAGCGAGAATGCTTCCGTGACGGTCTCCACCATTTACGTCGGCGCCAGCGCCGAGCTGGTGCGCGGCTTTATCACCACACCCTTGGAGCGGGCCATCGCCGCGGCCGACGGCATCGATTATATCGCCTCCGAAAGCAGCCAGGGCGTGTCCACGATCACCGCCCGCCTGGAGCTCAACGCCGATGCGATCAAGGCGCTCTCGGAGATCAGCTCCAAGGTGGACCAGGTGCGCGGAGACTTGCCTCCAGAGGCAGAAGTGCCGATTATCAACGTGGAATCCGCCGACAGCGAATTCGCCTCGGCCTACCTCTCGTTCACCTCCGATATTCTGCAACAAAACCAGATCACCGATTATCTCGTGCGCGTGGTGCAGCCACGGCTGACGGCCATTGCCGGCGTGCAGCGGGCCGACATCCTGGGGGCCCGGACCTTTGCCATGCGCATCTGGCTCAAGCCCGACCGCATGGCGGCCCACAACATCAGTCCCCTGGATGTGCGCCGGGCCTTGGCGGCCAATAACTTCATCGCCGCGGTGGGGCAGACCAAAGGCGCCCTGGTGCAGGTCAACTTAACCGCCAATACCGATCTGACCTCGGTGGGGGAATTCAGGCGCCTGGTGGTGCGCGAAAGCGGTGGCGCTCTGGTGCGCCTGGAAGACATTGCCGACGTGGTGCTGGGCTCCGAAGACTATGACACCGAAGTGCGCTTTTCGGGTCAGACAGCGGTCTTCATGGGCATCTGGCCCCTGCCCAATGCCAATTCCCTGGACGTCATCAAGGCGGTCCGCAAGGAAATGGCGGCCATCCGGGCGGAGCTGCCCAGCGGTCTGGCCGGGCGGATCGCCTATGACGCCACCGAATACATTGACAACGCCATCCACGAGGTGAGCTATACCTTGATCATGACGCTGATCATCGTGGCGCTGATCATCTTTCTTTTTCTGGGGTCTTTTCGATCCGCCTTCGTTCCCATGCTGGCCATCCCGCTTTCGCTTATCGGCGGGTTTTTTCTCATGCAGGTCCTCGGCTTCAGCATTAACCTGTTGACCCTGCTGGCCATCGTGCTGGCGGTGGGCCTGGTGGTGGACGATGCCATCGTCATGGTGGAAAATGTGGAACGCCACCTGGGCATGGGCAAGCCACCACTCGAGGCGGCTCTCATCGGTGCCCGGGAGCTGGTGGGACCGATCATCGCCACCACGGTGGTGCTGGCGGCGGTCTATACCCCCATCGGGATTCAAGGGGGGCTCACCGGATCCCTCTTCCGCGAGTTTGCTTTCACCTTGACCGGATCGGTCATTGTCTCGACGGTGGTGGCCTTGACCCTTTCGCCCACGATGTCCGCCAAACTCCTGCGCCCCGGCATGTCCGAACGCGGGCTGGCCGGACGGATTGCCCGCGGGTTCAAACGCCTGAGCGCATTTTACGGGCGCCTGCTCGATGCGACACTCGCCTCGCGGCCGGCGGTCTATACGGCATGGATTCTGCTGGGGTTGACCACGGTTCCCCTCTTTATGATGTCCCCCAGGGAGTTGGCGCCAACGGAAGACCAGGGCGTGATCTTCGGCATCGTGGATGCGGCCGCCAACGCCACCCTGGATCAAACCAGCCGCTATACCACGGCGGCCAATAATGTCTACATGCGTGTGCCGGAGACCCGCTTTACCTTCCAGGTCACCAGGCCCTCCTCGGGGTTCGCCGGCATGGTGGTGGCCCCCTGGGGCGAACGGGAACGAACGATTCCCCAAATCCTGCCCGAAGTCCAGCAGGGGCTGAACCAGATCCCCGGTATCCGCATGTTCGCCGTCACCCCGTCGCCCTTGCCCGGCGGGGGTCAATTTCCGGTGGAGTTCGTTATGGCGGCCACCGAGGAGCCGGATAAAATTTTATCCTTTGCGCAACAGCTGCAACTCAAGGCCATCCAAAGCGGCATGTTCGCCTTTCCGCCCAGTATCGACGTCAAAATCGATCAGCCCCAGGCGGAGATCGTCATCGACCGCGACAAGGTGGCCGATCTGGGCCTCAACCTCCAGCAGGTGGGCGGCGATCTGGCCTCGCTGGTGGGCGGCAACTTCGTCAACCGCTTCAACATCGCCGGGCGCAGCTACAAGGTGATTCCCCAAATCCAGCGTGTCGACCGGCAAACGGCCGAACAGCTGAACAGCGTCTACGTCACCGGACCGGCCGGCGAATTGATACCCCTGAGCACCATCGCGCGGCTCGAAAACCGGACCGTTCCGCGGTCCATCAACCGCTTCCAGCAGTTCAACGCCGTCAAGCTCAGCGGGGTGCCCATTCGCCCTCTGGACGAGGCCCTGAGCTTCCTGGAGGAGGAGGCCGCCAAAATCCTGCCCCAGGGTTATCTGATCGACTATACCGGCGAGTCACGCCAGCTGCGCATCGAGGGCAACAAGTTTCTGCCAGCCTTTGCTCTGGCCCTCATCATGATCTTTCTCACCCTGGCGGCGCAATACAATAGCTTTCGCGACCCGTTTGTCATCCTGGCCGGGTCCGTGCCCCTGGCCATGTTCGGTGCCCTTGTGTTTACCTTCCTGAAAATTCCCGATCCCAGCGTCCCCTTCTGGACCCAGGGCTGGACCACAACCCTGAACATCTATTCACAGGTGGGCTTGGTGACCCTGGTCGGCGTGGTTTCCAAAAACGGCATCCTGATCGTGGAATTCGCCAACAAGCTGCAGCTCCAGGGCCGCACCAAGCTGGCGGCTATTCGGGAAGCATCCCTCACTCGCCTGCGCCCCATCTTGATGACCAGCAGCGCCACCATCGCGGGCTATTTTCCCCTGGTGTTGGTCACCGGGGCCGGGGCCGAGGCCCGCAACTCCATCGGGCTGGTTCTGGTGGGCGGGATGGCCGTCGGCACCCTCTTCACCCTGTTCGTGATTCCTTCGATCTACATGCTCGTGGCCCGCGATCACGCCCGCCAAGAAACGATTGCGGCCGACAGGCTTTCAACACGCGAGCAATCACCGGCAACGACCTGAGGGCGAGGGCCCACGGTTTGGGGTGGGGATCGTGCCGGCCCCCCATGTCGAAATCGGCGAAGCGATGTTAAAAAAGCGCGCGCAGGGTCTGAGCCTGCAGGCCGGTTCGTTCACCCGCGCGGGCCGGACCGGTGAGACGCGGGAGACCTTTGGGCAAGGCAGCTTCATGCCTTTCGTCTGTCCACCCGTGATCGGGAGAAGAAGGCGATGGAGGAAACCAGCGGATCTTCGGCCTGCACTCCACAAGCCCCTCCCTGCGGAAGACAGCGCGCGGATGCAGGTGCGGCGGGATTTAGCGACGGATGAAGCACGTGCGCCAGGCAGGAATTGACACCTACAGGAAATAAAACCCCAGCGCGGCGTCGAAGCGGTCCCGGCCGTGAAACTGGCATCCCACGGTCTCCATGTACACCGACTTGACGAGGACGCTTTTTTTGATCAGGGTCTGATTGGCGTTGTCCAGGTTGAAGCGCACCTGCAGGCGATCACCGATGCGCAGCAGCCCGGCGTTGGCGCAGGTAAACTTGAGGCCGGAGCGGGAGAGGTTTTGCACCACCATGGGACCCCAGACGTTGCCGGAGGCCAATTTGTTGCCATTGTGAGCCGCCTGGGCGAAATAACCCTCCAGACGGACCTTTTTGCGAAAGGTCGAACGCAATTCCCGGATGATGCGGAAACGATGGCTGCAGGGGCATTGAACCCGGACGGCCGAGCCCATCATTTCAAATAGACGTGCGGAAACGGTATCCTGAAAACCGCACTGGGGGCAGGTCATCAGATACTTGCCATCCTCACCGGCAAAGACGGCCTTGCGGCCCTCGTCTCCCGGCTGTTTGTCGCTGCCGAACTTCATGCGGGGTTTGACGGCGCCCTCGGCCCGCGCCCCGGCTTTGCGGCGTGGCTTGCCGGCGGCTGTTTTCTTGGTTGAGGGCGGATCATCGATAATCTCGATATCGGCAATATCGATGGTTTCCACCGTGCTGGCGGTCGGGTCGGCGTATTCCGCAGGGCCTGTTTGGTTCCGGGGGCGAATCAGCGTTGAGCCGGGGCGTGAATAGGGCAGGGATTCGGCCATCAGCCGGGCCGCCAGCTTAACCAGTGAGACGGCATTGTCCTGCCAGCGCATGGGATGGGCGGTCGCCACGCCCATAATGCCGATGGGTGTTTTTCGGCTGTAGATCACATGGCACATAAAGGCACCCGGATCCATCTGGTGCCATTCACGCAGGACTTTACGTTCCAGGTCGGTCAAGGTGCCCGTGTCGTGGACGATAAATTGGCGCTCGCGGATGAGCTGGTCGAACAGACGGGTCATCAGGGCGACCGGGATAATCCCTGGTGGGGACGCCGGGTTGGCCTCGGGCGCTGACTGCCATTGGAAATCGGTCACCAGGCATTTTTCTTTCAGGTCGATGCGGCTGATGAATCCGTACTGGGCGGCGGTAAACAGGCCGATTTTTTCCAGCACGCTGCCGATGGTTTTTTCGCGGCCGCCCTCCAGGGAGGGGTGAAAATCATCCACCCAGCTGAAAATGAGATTGATCAGGTCCTGGACCACCTGGGCATCCTGGGTGGCCAGGCGCAGATCGGTGACGTCGGAGAGGGCTAAATGGATGCGTGGGGCCTGATTCGCGCTGCCGGGCATCAGGGTCATTTCGATTTCCGCATGAATCGTGGTGCCCGGAAAGGGACTTATTTCAATTTCAACGCTCTGCCGTTGATGGGTGCGAATCAGTTCGTTCCAGTGGGAGTAGAATATCACCAGGTCGTCGACCTTGACATACAACGAGAAGGGCTTGCCTTTGACTGAACCGGCCTTTTGGCCAATCACACGCAGGGCCTTTTCATCGGCGGCCAGAATAAGACCGGCCCTGTCCAGCAGCAGGGTGCCCACATCCACCAGATTGCGACCGCACTGACCGCAGAATTTAAAAAAGGAGGGATTGACGGTGTCACAGCCCGGACAGGCATTCTTCAGCTGCCCGCCGCATCCACCGCAGTAGTTTTGGCCTTTGGCCGTTTCGGCACCACAATTGGGGCAAGTCATGAAGCGTGTTATAGCCAATAACGGACCGGTACGCAAGACAGGGCGGCGTCCACAAACCCGCCCCGCATGACCGGCAAGGGGGTTTGTCTCCCCAGGTTTTGGTCTGGGGAAGGCCCCCGGTCATTCGCTGCCCTCGGCAGGGCGACCCCGGCCCTGATCGGCCAGGCCGAACGGAGGGCAGCCGGTCCGGTGGCATCCCATCATTGACGGCCTGCGCTTTGCGTCAATCGTCCCCCGATGCCGGGACCGCGCCGAAGGCCTTCGGCAGGTCCCGACGCAAACCGACCCGCAGGGCGCATCGTCAGAAAATCATAAGGACCTATCCACAGGGAGAACAGCCATCATGAAAACCAGCACCCAGTGTGTTCACAGCGGCAGTTATTTCGAGCCCACCACCGGCGGCATCAACACCCCCATTTTCACCTCATCGGCCTATGACTACCTCGACCGGGAAAAGACTTCCTACCCGCGCTATTTCAACACCGTCAACCAGGAGGTCGTCGTAGAGAAAATCTGTGCCCTGGAAAAGGCCGAAGACGGGTTGCTGTTCAGCTCGGGCATGGCGGCCATGAGCACCGCCATCCTGTCCCATGCCGGGGCCGGAGATCATGTGGTGCTGATGGACGAGCTCTACGGGGGCACCCATGCTTTTGTCACGGAGGCCTTTGCGCGCCTCGGCATCGGCCATACGTTCGCCGAGACGGGCGTGGACACCATCGCCGCCGCCGTCACCGAGCGCACCAAGGTCATTGTGATCGAATCGCCCACCAATCCGCTCCTGACCGTGGTGGATATCGCCGGGGTGGCCGCAATGGCCCGCGCCCGAGGCATCACCACGATCATCGACAACACCTTTGCCTCCCCCATCAACCAAAAACCCCTGACCAGGGGAATCGACATCGTGGTCCACAGCGGGACCAAATACCTGGGCGGTCACAGCGACCTGTGCTGCGGGGTGGCCCTGACCACCAAGGCCAAAACCGAAACCATCCGCCATATGGCCCGCCACCTGGGGGGCAGCCTGAACGCCACCTCCTGTTACCTGCTGGAGCGCAGCCTCAAAACCCTGGCCTTGCGCGTGCGGCAGCAGACGGCCAACGCCGGCCGGCTGGCCGACTTTCTGGCCGCCCACCCCATGGTGCGCAAGGTCTTCTATCCGGGACTGAAAGACGCCCCTGGCCATGCCGTGGCCCGCGCCCAGATGACCGGTTTCGGTGCCATGTTGTCTTTCGAACTGGACACCGCCCGGGTCGACACACAGGTCTTTCTTAAAAACCTCTCTCTCGTGCGCCCGGCGGTAAGCCTGGGAGGGGTGGAAACCACCATCTGCGCCCCGGCCCAAACCTCGCATGCCAAGATGGCGGCCGTGGAGCGCCGGCGCATTGGCGTTACGGATGCGCTTCTGCGACTGTCGGTGGGCATCGAAGACAGTGACGACCTGCGCGGTGATTTCGAGCAGGCTTTGCAACAGGCCGCGACGGGTCACCCGGGCTGAGGCGACCTATGCCGGGTGCGACCATCGACATCCTGGACCACCTGCCGGATGAGCATATCCCCGCGGGCGTCCGTCTCTTCTACACCGGACTGGAGGCCAAGCTGGCCCCGGTCTTCGGACCGCTGGCCTCCGCCATGGCCTTTTTACCCGGCAACATCCAGCCTGACCGCAGTCTGGCTGCGATCTCCGAAGGCGGGCTGGTGGGCATTCTGGCCATTCAGGACGCGCGCGGCAGTTTCCTGACCCCCTCCTACCCGGCCATGACCGCCCATTACGGCGCAATCGCCGGCATGGTCCGCTTCCTCCTGCTCATGGCGCTGGACAGCACGATCGCTCCGGGCGATCTTTACCTCGACGGCATCGCTGTAACCCCCTCCCACCAGGGCCGGGGCGTCGGCACGGCGCTGATAACCGCCTTTGAAAACCGCGCCCGGGAAAATGGCTTTACCACCGTCTCCCTGGAAGTGATCGATACCAACCCCCGGGCCAAAAAACTTTATTCCCGCCTGGGTTACCGCGCGGTGGCCACCCACGCCATGGGACCTTTCAGCCGCCTGTTCGGCTTTCGCACGAGCTGCCGGATGTCCAAACGAATCGGTAATGCCGAGGCCGTACGGCCGCAAAATTAACGCCCGGCCGGTCTGATTTTGGGGTTAGGGGTTGGGGTCGCATCTTAATTATTAATTATTGACAAAGATTCGGCGATTTCATATTTTCTCCCTTGCCAACCATCATTTGGCATGCACAGGACATCCATGCCATATCGTACAATCTTTCAAGGTTTGGAATGATGGCCCGTCCATTACGTATTGAATACCCCGGTGCCTTTTATCATGTGATTCACCGCGGCAATGCGGGCGAGGCAATTTTTAAAAGTCAACGCGACCATGAACGTTTTCTGGAATATCTGAGCGCGGCATCCCAACGCTATGCCCTCCGCTTGCACACCTACTGCCTGATGACCAACCACTATCATTTGCTTGTGGAAACACCCCAGGCCAATTTGAGCCAGGCCGTCAAATGGATTAATGTCAGCTATGCGGCGTATTTCAACCGCAAGCGACAACGACACGGACATTTGTTCCAGGGGCGCTACAAGGCCATTCTGATAGATGCCGAAGCCTACCTAAAGCAGCTATCGCGTTATATTCATTTGAATCCGTTGCGTGCAAAAATGGTGAAACGTCTTGAAGACCATCGTTGGAGCAGCTATCGCGCGTTTATCGGCAAATCACCGAGCCCGGGCTGGCTTGAAACCGAGTGGCTGCTATCGTTGTTTGCGAAACAGCGCAGGCGTGCCATGCGCCATTACCAGCGCTTTGTAGAGAGCGTCGATGGTTTAGCCATGGAAAATCCCGAAAACGATATGATCGGCGGTTTCCTGCTGGGGGGCGATGATTTTGTGGATTGGGTTAAAGCATCGTTTTTTAGCCAGAAAAGCGCTGCTAGCAAGAATAATTCTCAATGGGATGAATTGGATCTTCAGCCTTCTCTTGGCGTAATTGTGGACGCGGTCTGTGACGAATTCAACTGTGAAGGGGAGCGCGTTATCCGGAAAGGGCGTAAAAATAATACGGCCCGAGACTTGGCCATCTACCTGGCACGGGAGCTGACCGGTAAATCCAATGTTTTGCTGGGAGATTATTTCGGACAGATCTCAGGCGCCGGTATCACCATGCGTTCCAAGCACATGGCACAACAATTGAGAAGCAACCGACGACTGAAGGAGAGAGCAAGTCGGATTCGAAGACAAATAATTAATAATTAAGATGCGACCCCATAAATACAAGTGCTGGCGTGACAGCACGCTAACCGATACTTAATTTACGAATTGTTTAAACCGGAAGTGGTGATAAAAAGGAATTCCGCATCTTGGAATACACACACGAACCAGAACGGCGCGACGCCCCCAGAATGCCTTACTGTACCCCGGCCCAATATACCAATGCATCGGTGGATGGCGCTGGAACCGTAACGAATATCAGCTCCAACGGCATGTTTCTGGAAACACCCCACCCACTTAAGGTCGGGGACCAGATCAGCATCGCTTTCCAATTCCGCAATTCCAAACACCCCATGAACATCGACGGGCAGATCGCCAGACTTACCGAGACCGGGGTCGGCGTTCAATTTCTGTGGACTTGATCGCCTGACGGCCAGGCCTTACCCAAACGGATCGTTGCCCAAGCGCCATCATCTCATCACCCACCCAACCCGCTCCCGGTGGTTGCCGTAACCAACTGCTTTGCATCCTGATGGTCGACAGCATTTGTCGGGCTGGCGATTAGAATTAAGACAAACGTTGCCGGGCAGCGCATGCCCATTGATCCCTGATCACCGGATCCCGGATAAAGCCAATTGGCAAATTTCAGATAGGCCAAACCCAAAATGAAATCCATATCGATA
>JASFFM010000080.1:0-12950 GCA_050124295.1 Desulfobacterales bacterium
CCTTAAATGATTGCCGAAGCCCTGTCATCGATGCTCGCCCTGCGTCGCCATATCGCCTGCGCCATAGCCGTGTTCGCTGTCGGCGCCGTGGCGGGCACGGCCATCACGCACTGGCCGGACGCCATGCTGCAGTCGCTCCTCGAACTGGCCCGGCAACTCGAAGACCAGAACGGGATCCAATTGGCCGCCTTTATCCTCTTGAAAAACGCCCTGGCGGCCCTGGTGGCCATTTACGGTGGTTTTTTCCTGGGTATTGTGCCTTTTTTGGCCGCCCTCACCAACGGTATGGTGCTCGGCCGCGCGGCGCTATTATACGCGGACACTTTCTGGCTGATCCTGCCCCACGGTGTCTTCGAGCTGACGGCAATCTTCATGGCCTGGGGGATGGGCTTCTGGTGTGCTGGATGGGTCCGGGAGGCCCCCCGGCGCGAAAGCCTGCGGCGCCGGGCGGTCACCAGCCTGCGTCTTTTTGCGGTGATCGTCCTGCCGCTGCTGACGGTGGCCGCCGTGATCGAGGCCGTCGGCATCAAACTGTTGACCGGCGCATGAGACCGCGCTATCAGAGTCAACATCGATCCGTGCCGGTCCGTCGACGGGCAGACCCCATGTCACGGGCCGGATTCCAGGGAGGCACATCTTGACCGACTTTCAAATGCTTTACTGGCACTGGCTGGTCATCGGCATGCTGTTGATCATCGGCGAAATCTTCGTCACCAGCTTCACCATGTTCTGGTTTGGTCTGGGGAGCCTGGTGGTGGCCCTGGTGCTGGCATTGGCACCGGGACTCTCGCTGACCTGGCAGCTGTTGATCTGGGCCCTCGCTTCGGCCCTCTTCACCCTGCTGTGGTTTAAACTGGTTCGGCCCCGCATGAAAGACCGGACCAAGGCCGGTATCGCCCGGGAGGCCGCCATCGGCGAAAGCGGGCAAGTGATCAAGGCCCCGGCCGAAGGGCGACGCGGGGTGGTACGCTTTACCACGCCGCTGCTGGGATCGGATGAATGGTCTTTCATCTGCGAGCAACCGGTCGTGACCGGTGATCGTGTCCACGTTAAAGACATCTCGGGCAACACCCTCATCGTGGAAAATCGTGCCTAGCGAACCGCACACCGCCATCAAGATCAAGAGCCGGGGCGGCCCCGGAATGATCACCACCCGCGCATTGCAGACAGGAGGTAATTTCCCATGGACACTTTGATCGTCATTGTGGTTTTTCTCATCCTTGTCGTGGTGACCATCGCCATGGGCGTCCGCATCGTACCCCAGGGCAGCAAACACGTGGTTCAGCGCCTGGGGAAATATCACCGCACCCTGGCACCCGGATTGAACATCATCATCCCTTATATCGACACCGTAGCCTACAAGGTCACCACCAAAGACATCGTCCTGGATATTCCCTCCCAGGAAGTCATCACCCGGGACAATGCGGTCATCATTGCCAACGCCGTGGCCTATATCAACATCGTCTCGCCGGAAAAATCCGTTTACGGGGTGGAGGACTACCGGCTGGCCATCCAGAATCTGGTACAGACGTCGCTGCGTTCGATCGTCGGTGAGATGGACCTGGACGACGCCCTGTCTTCCCGGGATCAGATCAAGGCCAAGCTCAAGGGCGCCATTTCGGATGACATTGCCGACTGGGGCATCACCCTCAAAACCGTGGAGATCCAGGATATCAATCCCTCCGAAACCATGCAGCAGGCCATGGAGGAACAGGCTGCCGCCGAGCGCCAGCGGCGGGCCACCGTTACCCGGGCCGATGGCGAGAAGGAGGCCGCCGTCCTGGAAGCCGACGGGCGCCTGGAGGCTTCCAAGCGCGACGCCCAGGCCAAGGTCGTCCTGGCGGAGGCCAGTCAACGGGCAATTCAGAAAGTCACCGAAGCCATCCAAAACCGTGAGCTGCCGGCCATGTTCATCCTGGGGGAGCGCTATGTGGAAGCCGTGCGCCAGATGGCCCGCTCGGAGAATGCCAAAGTCGTCGTGGTTCCGGCCGATTTCCCGGCCGCCATCCGGGGCATTTTGGGCCACACGGGAAAATAAGCGTCGATGGCAAGGCCTGCGGACAACACACGGAAGGGAAAGCAACGATGATGACCGTTAGGGGCAAAGCGTGGATCATGACATTCATCGCGCTGGCGGCGGTGTTGGCCTGGTCGACGGGCTGCACAACCCCGGCGCAGATACCGGCTCGGGCACAAACACAGGCCACCGCCGCGGGCGATCAAGAAAGCCCATTGCGCGTTGGCGTATCCACCAATATGCCGCCTCTCATTTACAAGCGGGGCGATCAGATTACCGGTCTCGAGGCCGATCTGGCCAGGGGGCTGGCCGCCTACCTGGGAAGACCGCTGCAATTTGTGGAGGTGGCCTGGAAGGACCAGATTCCCTATCTGCTGGAAGGGCGCACCGACATCATTATGTCCGGTATGTCCGTCACCGAACTGCGCCGGGTGCGCATCGCCTTCAGCGCCCCCTACTCACGCACCGGCCAGATGGCCATCGTGCGGCGGGGGGATATCCAGAAGATGCAGTCGGGCTATTATTCCATCGTGGAACCCCCCTCCATCGGCGCGGTAGAGAATACCACCGGGGCGGGGCTTATCCGCTCCCGCTATCAGAATGCCCGCAAACGCTTTTTCAAGACCTCCGCAGAAGGGGTCGAAGCCCTGCGCAAAAAGACCATCGACCTGATGATCCACGATGCACCGACCATCCTCGTGCTGGCCGCGCAATACGAAAGTGAGCTGGAACCGGTCCTCTCCCTGCTGACCGAAGAATATCTCGCCTGGGGTCTTCGCCGGGACGACACGGCCCTGCTGGAGTCCGCCAATGCCTACATTACCGATCTGAAACGCGACGGCCGCCTGAAAGCCATGGTCCACCGCTGGATGCCCCTGTCCGGCCAATGATTACCGTATATTGTGTTGCGGGGCGGGAGAGCATTGTTATATTGAAATCCGCAAGGGGGAAATGGGACCATGAAAACGGATCAGGTTGTTGCGCATATCGTTCAATGGTTGCGGGAATACTGCGACCGGGCAAAGCTGCAAGGGTTTGTCGTCGGGGTCTCCGGCGGTATCGATTCAGCCGTCACTTCCACATTGTGCGCCCGCACCGGAAAACCCACCCTGCTTCTGAACATGTCCATTTACCAGGCACCCCACCAGATCGACCTGGCCCGGAACCATATTCGCTGGCTCGAGGACCATTACCGGCATGCCGAAGGGGTTCACATCGATTTGACCCCGGTCTTCCAGGCCATCCAACAAACCTTCCCGGCGGACATCCAGGACGGCCTGACCATGGCCAACACCCGCTCGCGGCTGCGCATGCTGACCCTCTATACCTATGCCACCCATCACCGCCGCCTGGTGGCCGGGACCGGCAACAAGGTGGAAGATTTCGGGGTCGGCTTTTACACCAAATATGGCGATGGCGGGGTGGACCTGTCGCCGATCGCCGACTTGCTGAAGTCCGAAGTCTATGCCCTGGGGAAGGCCTTGGGCATTACCGAGGGTATTTTAAAGGCGCCCCCCACAGACGGCCTGTGGGAAGACAATCGTACCGACGAGGGCCAAATCGGGGCCAGCTACCCGGAGTTGGAATGGGCCATGGGATTTACCGCGGGAGGCGGTGATGAAAGCGGGCTCTCCCCCCGGCAGAAAGAGGTCCTGACGATCTATCGCCGCTTCCATCGAAGCAACCGGCACAAAATGGAACCCATCCCCGTATGCCTGATTCCCGATGACCTGCGGGTCTAAAGGGGCCTGCGACGCCAGGCAAGGCATAGGGCGGCGCAGCGACCATCGAAGGGCAGCCTGTCTTTGACCGGCACCACCGAAACACCCCCGGCAAAGCTCGCCGGCAGACCCCTGCCGCGTGGCTTGAGCCCAGCAATCCTGCACCCCCAAAGGGACGATTGACATCACCTGCCAGATCCGTTAGGGTTTCTCCAGGATCGACCGGGGACCGATCTGGCGCGTGCTTGTTGGTTCGCCTTTGCCCCCCTCAACGATCGGGATGTTGTCATGATCATTGGTCTTGATGTCGGTGGCACCCACGCCGACGTGGTAATGCTGGGAAATGAAGGCGTTGTCAACGAAGTCAAGGTCCCGACGGATCCCAAGGATCTCTTCCACACGGTGTTGACCGCCCTCGACAGGATCACCGCCGATATCGATCCGGCCCGCATCGAACGCGTGGTCATGAGCACCACCCTGACCACCAATGCCATTATCCAGGGCAAGCTTCCGCCGGTGGGCATGATCGTATCCGCTGGGCCGGGAATCGATCCCCAGTTCTATCGCACGAATGACCATTTCGCCTGCCTGCCGGGTTCCATCGACCATCGCGGCCGGGAAATCGAGCCGATTGAAGATGATGCGGTTCGGCGCATCAAAGATCAGTTCCTGGCGCAGGGCTTGCGCCACGTCGGCATTGTCACCAAGTTCTCGGTGCGCAATGCCCAGCCGGAATTCGCCATCGCCCGCCAGCTCGACGGTCATTTCGAAAAACTCTTCCTGGGACATCGTATATCGGGCAACCTCAGCTTCCCGCGCCGGATTGCCACGACCTATCTGAACGCCGCGGTTTACCCGATTCACCGCGAATTCTTCGCGGCGGTGAAGAATTCCCTGGTACGCAAAGGCTTGAAGGTACCGATTCGCATTCTCAAGGCGGACGGCGGCAATATGAACTTCGAGGCGTCCATCGACTATCCGGCCCAAACCATTTTTTCGGGACCGGCCGCCAGCGTGATGGGCTCCATCGCTTTCGGACCGGAAACCGGCGACACCCTGGTCATGGATATTGGCGGAACCACCACCGACATGGCCGTCCTGGTGGATCAGGTTCCGCTGCTGGCCCCCGAGGGGGTCGAACTGGGGGGCTACAAAACCCTTATTCGATCGCTGCAGACCCATTCCATCGGCATCGGGGGCGACAGCGCGGTACGCATCGCCAAGGACCGCATTCTGATCGGTCCCCATCGTGACGGCCCTGCCTTGGCACATGGCGGGCCCTCGCCCACACCGACCGACGCCCTCGTGATTCTGGGTAAAGCCCGCAAAGGATCGCGGGAATTATCCGTCCAGGGGTTTGCCTCAATTGCCGAACAGTTGGGCGTGAGTGTGGAAGAGGCCGCATTCCGGGTCTTTGATCAGACCTGCCGAAACATCCTGGATGAAGCCGAGGGTATGATCGCGCGAATCAATCGGCAACCGGTGTACACCGTTCACGAGATGCAGGATGGCTATCAGATTCGCCCGGAGACCATCCTGGTACTGGGGGGGCCGGCACCGCTGTTTGCCGCGCACCTGGAGCACCTGTCGAATTACCGGGTTGGCGTTGTGCCGCGCTGGGCGGTGGCCAATGCCATCGGTGCCGCGCTGGCGCGCACCACTTGCGAAGTCAGCCTGTATGCGGATACGGAGCAACAGGTGGCGACGGCACCCGAAGAAGATTTCCGAACACGTGTCGACCGCTCGTTTGACCGCAATGGTGCCCGTCAGATGGCGCTGGATCTGCTGCGCAACAAGGCCGTCGCCCGGGGGGCCGATCCGGAACACCTGGAGATGGAAGTCACCGAGGATCTTCAGTTCAACATGGTAAGGGGTTTCCACACGACCGGGCGCAATATTCGTATTCGGGCGCAGGTCCAGCCGGGGCTGATTCACGGTTATGATCCGGTGGCCGGGCGTCTGATGTAATTCCCTGCCTTGGCCGAGCGCTATTGGGGCGCCTCGATCTAAGGCCCATCCTTTGCGGGATGCGCTAAACGCTGCCCGCGGGCGCGCCACACCTATCCACCACGCCCGCCCCGGAGGAATCATGATGCTCAAGGCTGCCCATAAAACCGGGCTGGTTTTCTTCCCCGCCTTTGACTGGGCCATCGATGCCACACATCCGGAACGGGAGGAGCGCCTTCTCTACACCCAGGACCAAGTGATCGAGGAGGGGCTTCTGGATATCGAGGGCCTGGTGGAACTGAAGCCGGACCTGGTCAACGTGCCCGACGTCCAGCGCGTGCATTTCTGCGTTCCCGATCCCTTGCATGTCATGACGGAATCGCATTTTATCAGTGCCGGTGGAGCGAAAACCATCGGCTGCGCGGTCATGGAAAAGAAAATCGAAAAGGGATTTGCTCTGGTCCGTCCTCCCGGGCACCACGCCATGCGGGTGGTCCATGGCGCGCGGGGCTTCTGCAACGTGAATATCGAAGCCATCATGATCGAACACCTGCGGCAGGCTTACGGCGTCAACCGGGTGGCCATCGTGGATACCGATTGTCACCATGGCGATGGCACCCAAGATATCTACTGGCACGATCCGCAAACCCTGTTTATATCCATCCACCAGGACGGGCGAACCCTCTATCCGGGCTCCGGCTTTCCCAATGAACTCGGCGGCCCCAACGCCATCGGGACCACTCTAAATATCCCCCTGCCGCCCAACACGTCCGACGAGGGATTTTTGCACACCATCCGCCATGTCGTCCTGCCGGTGCTGGAGGATTTCCAACCGGAGTTGATCATCAACTCCGCTGGCCAGGACAACCATTTTTCGGACCCCATCACCAATATGAATTTCACGGCCCGGGGCTATGCCGAACTGACCGAACTGTTGGGCGCCGACATCGCCGTCCTGGAGGGCGGCTATGCCATCGAGGGCGCCCTGCCCTATGTGAATCTGGGCATCATTCTGGCCATGGCCGGGATGGACTACAGCAAGGTACGCGAGCCGACTTACAACCCGCAAGGCCTGCGCCAGTCCGAGGAGGTCACCCGCATCATCGACAAAATCGGGCAGTTGGTGCTCGCATACTGGCAGCAGCGTGGCGCGATCCAGGAGCAAGTCCGCGCCAAACCCAATTGCGGCCATCGTTCGCGCCAGTTGTTCTACGACACCGACGGTATCAACGAAACTCAGGAAGAAACGGTCAGCATATGCGACCAGTGCGGCGGCGCCTGGCGCATTGACTCGACATCCGACCGCGGCCGCCATGTCCTGGCCATTCACATCCCGCGACGGGCCTGTCCGGATTGCCAGCAAACGGGACAGACCTGGTTCGCCGATGCGGATGAAAAGGTGTTCGATATGATTGCCCTGCAGGATCAGAGCACGGACACGTATCGCGTCCGTAAACCGTAGTTTTCAATGGGCGGGATGTAGCACCATCGCAGATGCGATCAGGCGTCGGTGCAGAGCATCGTCGGCATGCTTTGGGATGGGCGGCAACAGCGCCAGGCGCGATGCGTGCACGGACATCCCAGGGTTCCTTCTTTTTCCGGCCGGCGCCGCTGAGGCAAGCCCTTGGAGGGGCGTTTGAGCGGCGCTGAGGTAAGATCGCGTCCGTTTCGCCACCAATCCCGAAAGGTGACCGGGTAGTTGCCTTCCCATGCGCCAGAAGCAGATCAACACCCAACTGCTGCTCCGGGCCCGCGTGCTGCGTGCCTTACGATCATTTTTCGAATCCCGCGACTATCTGGAAGTCGAGACGCCGATCCGCATTCCCGCCCCAGCCCCGGAGGCCCACATCGACCCCGAGCCAGCCGGCGAGGCGTTTTTACAAACCTCGCCTGAGCTATGTATGAAACGCCTCCTGGCCGCCGGTTATTCCCGTCTGTTCCAAATCAGCCGCTGTTTTCGCCGCCAAGAGCGCGGCCGCCGTCATCTGCCGGAGTTCACCCTGCTGGAGTGGTATAGCGCCCATCAAGATTACCAAGACCTGATGGATCAGACCGAAGCCCTGATCCAATACGTGGCCCAGGTCCTGGGTTTCGAGGGGATCCTGCCCTTCCAGAAGCGCACCATTGACCTCACGGCCCCTTTCCGGCGCCTGTCCGTCGATGCAGCCTTCCGGGCCTTTGCCCAGGGCACGGTCGAAGAGGCCCTGGCCGCCGGGCGCTTCGATGAAATCATCGGTGTCACCATCGAGCCCCGCCTGGGCTGGGACCGCCCGGTCTTTCTGTACGACTACCCGGCCGAATGCGCTGCCCTGGCCCGCCGCAAACAGGACCGCCCGGAGCGCGCCGAGCGCTTCGAGCTTTATATCGGCGGCCTCGAATTGTGCAACGGCTTCAGCGAATTGAACGATGCGGCGGAACAACGCCAGCGCTTCCAGGAAGAATTACAGGCCCGGCGGCGCACCGGACGGCAGGCCACCCCCCTGCCGGAGCCCTTTCTGGCCGCCCTGGAGCGGATGCCCGCCGCCGCCGGCAACGCCCTGGGCGTCGATCGGCTCGTGATGCTCTTCGCCGACACCCTGACCATCGACGCGGTGACCGCCTTTGTCCCCGAAGAGCTCTGACCCCTGTCGATGGGTCCATGGCGATCGTTTGCTGCCCCAACAAGCCCCCAGTCATTCCCTGCCGCGGTCATAACGCCCCCGTTTCCCCGAAGGTCTTTGCAAGGGAATCTGCCCCTAGGATAAACGCCCGTGGGGTCTCGGGGCCTCAGCGGGAAACCAGCCTTGGCTGCGCCCACCCCCAAGGCGGACGGCCGGCCGCCGCCAATCGACGCCGGTCTGCCGCGGTCTAAAAACTTGACCGGCTGCCAATCTCCGCTTCCCAAAGGAGGGGCATTTTGTTCGGCTCAGGAGCGCCAAACCTGTGGCGAAGGCCAACCCGGGCACAGGAGCATATTCCTGGAGAGACCCCTTCAACCGACGAATGGCCGACGCAGGATCGTATCTTTCTGCCAGCGCTCATCATCACGCCCGGGATAGTGAATGTTGTAATGCAGGCCCCGGCTTTCCTTGCGGTGGGAGGCGCTGCGGATGATCAGCTCCGCCACCATGGCCAGGTTGCGCAGCTCGATCAGATCACCCGTCACCTTGAAATTCCAATAGTAATCGCTGATTTCCTGCTGAATCAATTCGATCCGTCGCCGGGCGCGCTCCAGCCGTTTGTCCGAACGCACGATGCCCACATAGCTCCACATGAAACGCCGGATTTCATCCCAGTTCTGCGAAACCATGATGCGTTCGTCGCTATCTGTCGTGCCCACTTCATCCCAGGCAGGGGGATCCGGGACCTGGGGCAGGCGGGCGGAGCGGATTTGATCCACAGCCGCCCGGGCCGCCCGGTGGGCGTACACCAGTGCCTCCAGCAGGGAATTGCTGGCCAGTCGATTGGCGCCGTGGAGCCCGGTACAGGCCGTCTCCCCCACGGCATAAAGCTGGCGGATGTCGGTTCGGCCCTCGGTGTCCGTTACCACCCCGCCGCACATATAATGCGCGGCCGGGACCACCGGAATCGGCTCGCGGGTCATGTCGATGCCGAAACGGAGACAATTTTCGTAAAGCGTTGGGAACCGTTGGCGGGTAAAATCCGCATCCCGTCCGGTGATATCCAGAAAAACGGAATCGTCCCCACTGCGCTTGAGCTCGGTATCGATGGCCCGGGCAACGACATCCCGACAGGCCAGGTCTTTATTGGCGTCATACCGCCCCATAAAGGATTCGCCGCGGGCATCGATCAATACGCCGCCCTCACCGCGCACGGCTTCGGATATCAAGAAATTCTTCGCTTCCGGATGGTAGAGGCAGGTCGGATGAAACTGGACGAACTCCAGATTGGCCAGGGTGGCACCGGCCCGGTATGCCATGGCCAACCCGTCTCCGGTGGCGATATCGGGGTTGCTGGTGTAGAGATACACTTTTCCGGCCCCACCGGTGGCCAGGAGCACGATGCGGGCCACAAAGAGCCGGACCTGCTGGTTTTGACGATCGAGCACATACGCGCCACAGCAGTGTTCCTCATGCGTGGTCGTGACCTGCCCCCGCTTCATGCGCGTGGAATGCGTAATCAGGTCGATGGCGATGTGGTTTTCGAAAAGGTCGATGCGGGGGTGCTCGCGGACCTGCTCCAACAGGGCCCGCTCGACCTCACGGCCGGTCATGTCCTTGGTATGGACAATCCGGTTGCGGGAATGGCCTCCTTCACGCCCCAGATCGAAAGCGTTCGCGGTGCCCCGGGATCCGCGGCTGAAGGAAACGCCGCGCCGGACGAGTTCTTCGATGTGCCGGGGCCCCTCGGTGACGACAAGACGCACGACTTCGGGATCGCAAAGACCGGCGCCCGAGGCCAGTGTATCCTGGATGTGATAATCAAAGGAATCATTGTCCCCGAAGACCGCCGCGATACCGCCCTGGGCCTGGTTGGTGTTGCTCTCCATGGCCGCTTTTTTGGTCACCAGGGTCACATGCCCGACCTCGGCCGTTTGGAGGGCGAACAACAGACCGGCAACGCCGCTGCCAATCACCAGAAAATCGGAATGATGTTCTCTCATCGCATACCATTGCAGCAGGTTGGGTAGAGGGGGGGCCGGCGGGGAAACCACGACCATTGCCGGGCTGTCTTTGCTTCCCAGAAGGCGGAGATGACGCGCAACCCTAATTCGCCCGGCCAGGGGGACGGCGCTGGCTTTATGGGATTTTAGAGCATCTCTTGACGTAACGCCGTGGTCGCCGAAAGCGCGCCGCCAGACATGACCCGCGCTTTGTGGGCCACCCCGGCTTAGGCCATGTACATGGATTTGCGGCGCTGGCGCTTCATGACCAGGCCCAGAATGATGCCGAAAAAAAGAATGCCGGCCCCGCTGAATAACAAAATGATATTTTTGCGCATCTGAAAAGTGCCCGCATCCGAATCCTTTTTAAGTTCCTCATAGGTGCGGGTGAGTTCTTCCAAGGCCTTGGTCTTTTCTTTGAGGCGGGCATTGATGGTTTCGTTGGTCGCTTTGAGCGCCGCGTTCTCTTTTGCCAGTTCGTCGGATTGGGTCGCTAAAAGGCCATGGCTTGTTTGCAGTTCTTCGAGCACCAGCCGGCTGGGCTTTTCTCTGGTCAGGTAGCGCTTCAGCACCCAGCCCTCTTTCCCATTTCGCAGGCGAACGAAAACCCATTCTTCGCCGTCTTGAAGTATTTCCATTTTTTCACCCGTCGACACGATATCGAGAATCTTACGATCCGTGCCGGGTCCTGAGCGTAATGTTAACTTGACTTCATCGCCCACGTAAAACGTTTCTGCCCAAAGGGCGGTTGCTGATAAAGACCATACCATTGCAACGCTCACCATCAACCCTGCCAACCGGCGGACGGATGTTTGTCGTGCGCTTCGCTTGCGCTTACCGCTATACATAAGACCCCGTTCTCCTTGTTTCCATTCGTGCCAAGTTCTACGGCCGCTGGTAGACGGCGGATACATTCCCAGCTCAGAGGCTAAATATCTGCACATATTGATTAAAAAATATCCCATATGTCAATCATTTCTTTAATTTTTTTCTCTCTTGTGATAGTCGGGACAATATTCATGCAGTTTGTCATCGCCCAATTCAAAAAGAACATCAGACGATAAAACCATGATTGCCTACGATTTAATTTGCTCCCAAGGACATATCTTCGAGGGATGGTTCGAAGACGCCAAGACCTATACCAAGCAGAAAAAGAAAGGCCTTGTGACCTGCCCGATCTGCAACGATACGGCTGTTTCCCGACAGCCGTCGACGTTTGCCATCAAGTCCGGCCCGCCCGCCACGCAGGGTGCCGACCTGGCAGCGCTGGGGCGCCAGATTTATGACTTCGTCGAAAAGAACTTCGACAATGTGGGCAGCGACTTTGCGAAGGAAGCACTCAAGATCCACTACGGCGTGTCGGAACCGCGCAATATTCGCGGCGTCAGCACCAAGCAGGAAGAAGAGACCCTGCAGAAAGAAGGGGTGGATTTCGTAAAGGTCCCCCTGCCCGCCTCAACGAAGGACAGTTAAGGTCGCGCCCTCGACCCCGATGCGCTCGCATCCCCCAGGCATTCCAATCGCTGCTGCAGACCGGATAAACGCTGTTTGGGGCGGTTATTCTTCAGCGCGATGCCCAGTGCCCGCCGACTGCCGACAATGACCACCAGCTGCCTGCCGCGGGTGATGGCCGTATACAGCAGATTGCGCTGCAGCATGATATAATGTTGGCTGAGCAGGGGCAAGACGACCGCCGGATACTCCGACCCCTGCGCCTTATGGACCGATATGGCGTAGGCCAGGGTCAATTCATCCAGGTCCTGCGCATCATAGGCCACCTCGCGGCCATCGAATTCGACGATCAGACCCTCCCGGGCACCCGCCACCGATATGACCCTGCCGATATCGCCATTGAATACCTCTTTGGCGTAGTTGTTGCGCAGGTGCATGACTTTATCGCCCGGGTGAAAACCGGCCGCACGGTTCCGGGCATGGGGGTTAAAAAGGTGCTGCAGCCTCCGGTTGAGGTTGATGGTGCCGGCCTCGCCCTTGTGCACGGGGGTCAGTACCTGGATGTCGCGCACGGGATCCAGTCCGTATTGGTCCGGTATCCAATGGGTGCAAAGATCGATGATCGTGCGAACCACTTCCGACGCCCGGTTCAGATCGATGAAATGAAAGGGTGCCAGGATATCGATCCCATCCTCCCCTCGCAGGTCGGGCCAACGGCCGTCGCGAACCCGGTGCGCATTGTGAACGATGGGGCTTTCCTCCGCCTGACGGAAGACCTCCTGCAGATGATAGACCGCCGCGCACCGTGATCCGATGACGTCCTTGAGCACGTTTCCGGGACCCACGGACGGCAGTTGAAAGATATCACCCACCAGGATCAGTACGGACGTCAGGGGTACGGCCTTCAAGAATTGCGCCATGAGCAGGATATCGACCATGGACGCTTCGTCGATAATAAAAACATCCGCATCGATGGGATCGTCCTGGTCCTTTTCAAATCCGCCTTCCAGGGGGTTGAATCCCAGCAGTTTGTGGAGCGTGGCGGCCGGCTGCCGCGTCACCTCGGACAGACGGCGGGCGGCCCGTCCTGTGGGGGCCGCCAGGCACACGGTCTGACCCAGGGCCTGGTATACGGTGAAAAGGGATCGAATCAGGGTGGTTTTGCCCGTCCCCGGCCCTCCCGTAATGACGGCCAGGCGGTGGGTCAGAA
>JASFFM010000081.1:0-12901 GCA_050124295.1 Desulfobacterales bacterium
GCCCGGTGATCTCCACCCGGCGGTCCTGCAGATCGTCGGGCACCGGGGCGATTTGCCATTCACCCTCCCGGACCGCGCGGGTCTCGGAGAGAAAATCAGGCAGTCGGCCATTGTCGATGTCTTGCTGAACCTTCCGGCGGCGCTCCAGAAGTGACCGCCGGCGGTCCTCGAATTCACGGGCCAGCATGCCGACAAAGCGCAGGGCTTCCGGTGTCAACACCCGCGCAAAGGTTTCCGATACCGGCGCAAGGACCTCGATACCGTCGATATTGAGCGTTGCTGCCATGGATGGCTCTCCTATTCTCCCTGGGCGGGATGGGTTATGGTTTCAGGTCGATAAATCACTTGGTATGTTCAGGTAGTCGTCAAGACAGGATCAATAACTGGTTTAGAACCTAACTACATGTCATCCAGTTATCAAGGTGTTTCGACCACCGCCGCATCATTTTCCGGCCCCAGTCCAAGGCGACGAACGGTTCAGGTCTTGTCTGCCGTCGGATTTGCCCCCAGGCGCGCATAGGGGAAGACATGGATGGGGTGGCCCGCGCGGATTTGATCCTGGGCCTGCTGCCAGAAGTCGACCGTCAACAAGTCTTCGTGATGGGCCACGAACACCTGCTTGAGTTCGCCGGTCAGGCCCAGAAAGTTTTCAAATTCCTCCGGAAATATATCCTTTGGGCCGACGAAATACCAGGGCTCCGAAGCCAGTTCGTCCTCGTAGGAGGCTGCCTGTGGTTTACGGCGAAAACGGCATTCGGTCAGCGGGCAGACCTCGTCGAAATCGTAAAAAATCACCCGCCCCAAACCGGTGACACCGAAATTTTTGAGGAGCATGTCTCCGGGGAAGATGTTGCTGTGGGCCAGATCCTTGATGGCCTGGCCGAATTCGATGACCCCCGCGCGGGCCGCCTCGGGCGGAGCGGTTTTGAGAAAGAGATCCAGCGGTTCGACGCGCCGCTCCACATAGGCCAGTTCGATGGTCACCTCCCGGGCATCGATGCGCACGGACTTTCTGGCGGTGTCCGCCAGCACACGGATGAGCTCCGGATGGAAACAACCGCGATCGAACCTGAGCTGCTCGAAGGACTGGGTATCCGGCAGGCGCCCGGTACGATCGTGGCGAAAAATATAATCGTATTTGGCGATGACCTCCTGGCGGGTGGTGCGTTTGGGCTGCGCAAAGTGATCCCGGATGACCTTGAAGACCATATCGTCCGAGGGCATATTGAACACGGCCATCACCATGCCCGGTTTCCCGGGCGAGATCGTGAAGATATCCCGACAGGCGTTCTGGTGTCGGGCCAGGTCGCGGTAGAGCTCGGTCTTGCCGTGCCGGTTGAACCCCAGGGAGATATACAGTTCCGCCCGCCGGCGAAAGGGCAGCAACGGATGCAGAAACGCCATCAGCTCCAGGATGTGTTCCGTGCCGACATGGAAATAAGAATGGGTGAAGCTGAACAGCAGACGAAACCCCCGGGTATCATGGATCACGCCATCCACGGCGATGCGCCCCTGATCGTTGATTAGGGCAATGGCCAGGGGATGGTGGGTGCCGTCCAGGGTTGTCAGGCGTCCGATCAAATAGGCGCCCATACCCCGGAAAAAGGGCGCCCGGATCATATCCACATGCAGAATGGCAGGCGGTTCAGGGGCACGGGCCAGATTCGCGCCAAGATAACGGGCTATTTTGCGGGCATCCCCCGCCAGGTCCTCAAGGTGGGTCTCAAATTCCGAAGCGGCCAGGATGGCGGTACAGATCGTCTCGAGGTTGCGAGGATGGCCCGGCAGGACGTCGTAGTCGCGTCCGGCGCGGGGTGCGGGCAGGGGGCGCGGGGCCTCGCGCAGGAATTCCATTTGTGGGTCGGCGCCGATGATGCGGCCGCGGCGGCGGACGACGGAATTGAAAAACGTTTCCGCCAGGTCGGCATCCGGCAAGTCTGCCAGTTCGGGCGCAATGGCGGCTTTGGCGGCGGCCCAGAAATCCTGCGTATCGGCCCGCGGTCCCAGGGTATCGGCCAGGTCGGTTACGACCTGTTGCAGAATCGTCTGGTAGGCGTCCAGTCGTTCGATCGCATCGGCCTGGATACCGTTCCAGTCGCCCTTCAGGAACCGGTCCCTGGCACGGGTCGTGATGGTTTGGAAATAGGATCGGTAGTCGCGGTAGCCTCTTAAAATGCTCTCCACGGCAACGGCGACCGGAGAGGTGGCCTGTGGATCGTTCATGCGGCGCGTTTTCCGTTGAACCAGCCCAGAACTTCCCTGGGGTGCTGGATGATATGCGCGGCACCGGCATGCACAAGTTCGTCGACCGTGCGAAAGCCCCAGGCGGCGCCAACGGGGAGCATACCGGCCGCCCGGGCGGTTTGCATGTCCACGTCGCTGTCACCCAGCAGGAGACAATCCTGGGCCGCAACCTTCATTTGGGTGGCCGCTTCGAGGGCCGGCCGGGGGTGCGGTTTGAGGGGGCCATCCTGCCTCTGGCCCCGGATGATCTGAAAAGGCGTGTCCGCCAAAAATTCCCGCAGGCATTGTTCGGCAAAGGGTTGCGGTTTGTTGGTGACCACGGCCTGGGGAATACGCCGGCGGGTGAGTTCGCCAAGCAGATCTTGGATGCCGGGATAGGGGCGTGTGGCTGTTTTCCAGTGGCGGCCGTAGTCGGCTTTGAATTGTGCCAGAACCTGCGTGATGCGCTCCGGCGTGCGATGGGCGGCGGGCATGGCCCGGGTGATCAGGGCGCGCGATCCATCGCCGATAAAGCGGCGATAGGCGTCTCGGTCATGCGGCGGCCAGCCGGCCCGGGTGAGGGTGCGGTTGGCCGCATCCGCCAGATCGGCCAAGGTGTCCAGAAGGGTGCCGTCCAGGTCAAAAACAATGGCTTTGATGGGCATAAGCATGCACACACGCTGGTTTTCCGGATTTTAAGAGGGCGTTTAGCGCTTCCCCCCGGGATCCCCGCGCGCCTTCCGGCAACGGTTTAAGAAGGCATCTTCGATGGGGTCCGTCAACGATGGTCGCAAATGGTGAATAGTCTCTGATAAGGTCACCCACCCTTCAGGTCAAGCCCAATCACATGGTCAGGCGGCTTGCCGGGCGGAGGTTTCGGTGTGGACAAAGCCGACAATCCTTCCTATACAGGAAGCATGCCGTCATCCCGCCCGTCCACGGACCCCGTCGAACAAGCACCCCGCCTGGGGCGCCAGATTGGAATCGCATCCGTCATCATGATGGCTTCCATTTTCCTAAGCCGCGTCATGGGACTGATGCGCGAAATGGTCATCGCCGGGGTGGCCGGCGCCGATGCCGCCGTGGATGCCTACCGGGTGGCCTTCATTGTTCCCGAAATCCTGAACCATATCCTGGCCAGCGGATTTCTGTCGGTCACCTTCATTCCGATCTTTGCCCGCTACCTGGGCGAAAAGCGCTCCGCGGAGGGATGGCGGGTATTCTCCCTTATTCTGACCGTATTCGGGTCGCTGCTGCTGGTGCTGATCGTGATGGCCGCAATATTTACCCCCAGTCTGGTCCGGCTGCTGGCCCCGGGGCGAGACGATCCCGCTTTTTTTACGCTGGCGGTGCGTATGACCCGCATCATTCTGCCGGCCCAGTTCTTCTTTTTTGCGGGCGGCCTCTTGATGGCCGTCCAGTTTGCCCGCGAGCGGTTTTTTATTCCCGCGCTGGCACCGCTGATCTACAATTTCGGCATTATCCTGGGGGGCCTCCTGCTGGCCTCCCGTTGGGGAATGGAAGGATTTGCCTGGGGTGTTCTGGGCGGTGCGCTGGTGGGCAATTTCGCCCTGCAGGTTTGGGGTGCGCGTCGGACAGGGATGCGTTTCGCGCTGGCCTGGGACTGGCGGCATCCCGATCTCCGGCGCTATTTGCGTCTCACGCTGCCCCTGATGCTCGGGTTGACCATGATGTTTTCGACCGAAATCCTATCCAAATTTTTCGGCAGCTACCTGTCGGCCGGCAGCATCGCCTGGATCGAATACGCCATGCGCATCATGCTGATGCTGGTGGCTTTTTTCGGTCAGGCCGTGGGGGTCGCCTCCTACCCCTTCATGGCCCGTATGGCCGCGGAAGGACGTACGGCCGACCTGAACCAACTTTTGAACGACACCCTGCGCTACCTCTGTATCGTATTGCCCTTTGCGGTCCTGATCATCGTGCTGCGGGAGGAAGTGGTCACCCTGCTCTATATGCGCGGTAAATTCGCCCGCAGCGATGTGCTGATGACAGCCCCCGTGCTGGCCTGCCTCATGCTGGGGGCGGTGGCTTTTGCCACTCAAACGGTGGTTAATCGCGGGTTCTACGCCATGCAGAATACCCTCCTGCCTGCCGTTTATGGCACCCTGGCGGTGATCTTGAGCGTCCCCCTGTACTATGTCGGTTTACGCTGGCTGGGGATCAACGGCATCGGGCTGGCGGTCTCCGTATCGGCCATGGCCCAGGTCGTCCTATTGTATGCGCTCTGGAACCGGCGCAGCGGCAATACCGGCAGCGGCGACGTTTATCGCTTCTTGGGCAAGATGGCGCTGCTGTCCGTCCCGATCGGGCTGGTTCTAATGGTATTGCGCGCTGGGATCGCCAGTCGGGTCGCCAGCGGCACCCAGAGCGGTGCCCTGTTCATAACGGCGGCTGTCGGGAGCACGTTTGTCCTGCTCATGATGGCGTTGGGCTATGGCTTGCGTATCCGGGAAATCACCCAGCTCATCCGGAAGCTACCCGGATGGCCGGGACGCAACGGCTGAGCCCCAATCGATCAGTGTTTCCCGCCAGATATATTCCGCAAAACCAGGCGGCAGCTCTGAAGCCGCGTCACCTTCGTCCAATGGCGGTCGTGTATGGCGGCCGTCCGCGATGGCAGCCGATTCCAAGAATCGATTGCCGGAGACGGCCTGCCCAATGTCGTCGCCGTGGACCTTAGAGGCTTTTTGTACCCCTTCGATGCAGCCTTCCTCTCGGCGCAGGGTGTAATCGAGGACCCGGACACGCTGGGCACCGGCTTGCCTACACAGGGCCATCAATTCAGGCACGACCTCCGGATGGGTGTCCGTGGCGTCTTCCGGCCCGCCGGCAAAGCTCATATTGGGTTTGATGATCACATTCTGGCCCGGCTGCACATGGCGCGACATGCCGCCCAAAAGGCTGACGGCGGCCCGGGCGGGGCAGTTTGAGACCGGCGCCCAGGGCCGTGGCCCAAAGCGGCCGTCGGGCGTTATGGGTTAGAAAACGGCACCGGCTTAGAACATCGGCTTCAGTCCCTTGCGACTTGGGCATCAAGAAGGGTTGGGGGTAGGGGGGTCATGGGTTACCTCGCTTGCGGGTTTCAGAAAACGTCATCCTGGATGGGTGCGCCCGTTCGGATTAAACTTAGGAGTGATTATCAAAAATCTAAATAGGGTGCAGGCCCGGGTATCCCCGCCCGCCGCGACGAAAAGCGGGATGGATCGGGGAACCTGACCTTTGGGACAAGGCTATTTGACGCGAATGGCAACCGCCGTGACGGAGCGGATGTCGTTGCGCTGGTTGACCCCGACGCTGTAGTTGGGCGTGTCCAACTGGGTGGTGAACTTTTGTTCCAAAACGATGGCGTTGGCGCCACGCTTGGCGGCTTCTTTCTGCATCAGGCCCAGCAATTCCGACCAGGGCGTGTTGAAGTCGCCGTCTGCCGATACCCAGCCGATCTCGTCATATTCACTATCACTGGGATAGGTATTCAAAATTTTCACCGTGCCGGCATGGGCCGGAAATTGATTACCGGTTTCTGTGAAGCTCACCTTGGGGCAGGCAATGAGTATGAGCGGAAGGGCCGCGATAAGGGCAATAAGGGCCAAACGGCGGATGGGCAGGGACATGGTAATCTCCTTTCTCCGACTATCTTGGTGTTAACCTCTTAAACATTTGTTAGATTCGGCAGCCTGTCAAGAAAGAGCCAACCATATCCAAAATACGATCTTCATAATGAAGGCCTTGTCAGGCGCGCGGCGGCGGATTCATTATAGGTTGATGGCGCACCATCAAGTGAGTGTCGAGAAAGCCGTCACTTAGCATGGGAAGTGGTGCATGATTAGGCGTTAATTAAATGGATATGCGAAAGGGCGACGTCAAGCCCGATCAGCGCTGACGGCCGCTCGAGGATGGGATCCGCGGCCGATTCTCCTACCGGATCAGGCCCCGTGGAACGGTCGGGGGCGGCTTTCTTTTTGACTTCCCCATACAATCATGGCACCGTCGGGTCAAGTCAAAACCGGCCTGGACCCTTGTCCGCGGCTGCGGGAGAAATGGTTTGCGTTTACTTTGTGGGCTTTATTTTGGTCTGCTGCTTTTGGGCATGTCGGGGATCTGGGGGTGCGGCCTGCGCACGGCGCCGCCATCCCCCAAGGTCGCGGACTGCTTTCGGGAAGCCTCCCGGGCGATCGCGAACAAGCCGGACCGGGACTGCCTCCCAACCCTCGATCAGAATTGCGTTCCCCTGCAGATTTTCTATGATCGCTGTGCGGCATTGTGGCCCGATTGTGTGCTGTTTCCCAAATTTTACCACTGGCCCAGCCGGATCGAGGATCGCATTTCCCGGACCCCGAGCGGTGCGGTCGCCCACAAAATCCGTGTCTACTTCAATTTGTTGAGCACCTGCGATCCCGACCATGTGGATCCGGGGCGCACCCACGGGGACGTGGCCGAGTTTTACGACAGTCAGGGCCGCTTCATGGGGCTTGCCGTTTACATGGGCCAAGGCCTTTATGTTCCGCTGCCCTACGAAGAATAGACGATGGCCGAAATCCTTCCCCCATGCACGATGCCGATTTTCAGCATGGTCACACGGCAACGGCTGGCATCCAGATCCCTGAGGCCGCCCGAGGACCTCGCAGGGCGGCGGCCCTGAGTGATCAACGACCGACAGGAGCGAAAATGACCCCCCGGGAGCCAGCTGGCGGCCACACCCCGCCAACATCCAGGGCCACACCAGGCATTCATCTGCGTATCTTTTTGCCCTTTGCGCTGGGCTATTTCCTCTCTTATCTCTACCGCACGGTCAACGCCGTGATAGCCCCTAACCTGGCCGCCGACATCGCGGTAGATCCTGCCGAACTGGGGCTGTTGACCGCCGCCTATTTTATTGCCTTTGCCTCCTCCCAACTGCCGCTGGGGGTCCTGCTGGACCGTTTCGGTCCCCGACGGGTCGAGGCGTTCCTGCTGTTGTTTGCCGCTGCCGGGGCCTTCATATTCTCCCGCAGTGAAACCCTGACCGGACTGGCCGTGGGACGGGCCTTCATCGGTTTTGGCGTATCGGCGTGCCTGATGGCCGCCTTCAAGGCATTTGTGATGTGGTACCCAGCCCCGCAACTGCCCCTGATCAATGGCATCCAGATGACCTCGGGGGGCCTGGGAGCCCTTACGGCAACGGCGCCCGTGGAAGTCCTGCTAGGGATGATGGACTGGCGCATGGTCTTCCTGGGACTTTCACTGACGACCCTGGGGGTGGCCCTGATCGTATTTCTGGTCGTGCCGGACAAAAAGACCGACGCGCCGTCCGAGACTCTGGAGCATCAGTTGGCGGGCGTCAAGGAGGTATTTGCCAGTCCGGTCTTCTGGTGTGTGGCACCGCTGGCAACCCTGTCCCAGGCCTCTTATCTGGCCGTGCAAGGGCTTTGGTCCGGTCCCTGGCTGCGCGATGTCGCCGGGTATGATCGCAGCGAGGTGGCCCAGATGCTTTTGCTGGTGGCCGGCGCCATGACGGCCGGTTATCTTGCCCTGGGTATGCTGGCCAACCGCCTGTCCCGGGCCGGCTGGCATCCCCTATCGGTGGCTGTCGGCGGCATCATGGTTTTTATGGCCGCCCAGGCCATGCTCGTTAGCGGGCGGGTGCCGAACACGCCTCTGGTCTGGGTGCTGTTCGGCTTTTTCGGAACCAGCGGCATTCTCTGCTATGCCGATTTGTCCCAGCGATTCCCCCCGCGGCTGGCGGGCCGGGTGAATACAGGGCTCAATCTCATGGTCTTCATCGTGGCCTTCACCGCCCAGTGGGGCATCGGTGTCGTCATCAACCTATGGCCAAGCACCCGCACGGGCTACGCGCGGCCTGGTTACCAGGCAGGCTTCGGAATGCTGCTGCTGCTGCAAGGACTGGCGCTGGCATGGTTTTTCGTCTCTCGCCGCCGGCTTCGCTGAGGCGATCCCCAGGAGGCCGCGTTCGTTCCCGGGCGCTAGGATCTATTGCTTGTCGTCCCATCCAATCGCGGGGACAGGCACAACCTTCGGTCGGATACCGTGCGGTTGCGACAATGTTGCATCAGGATCGACAAACAGCGGTTTAAGGGGCCAAAAAGCCCTTCTAAAGCCGTTTTGGGGGTAAAAAGGCCTCATTTTCATCACGATGTTACTCGGTCGGTTTGGTCCGACCCCAGGCCCACGGGTCCAACAGCTCCAGATGGCTTTCGACCGGGCCGGCATTCCCCACGACACCCCCGAAGACATGGTGCGCACCCCGTGGTGGAAATACATGATCAATGTCGGCATGAACCAGGCCTCGGCCGTAACGGGGGCGCCCCAACACGATGTCAATCGGTGCATTTTTCAAACCTCGGCCGACGCCCGCGCCCTCATGCGGGCCCTGATGAATGAAGTGATCGCCCTGGGCAAGGCCCTGGAAGCCAATCTGACCGCAAGCGACATCGATGACGGGATCGATATCCTGCAGACCCTCTCACCCGAAGGGAAGACATCCATGCTGCAGGATGTCGAGGCTGGCCGGCAAACCGAGGTGGCCATGTTCGCCGGCCAGGTGGTGGCCTTGGGCCGGCAGCACGGCATCGCTACACCCGTCAATGAGGCCCTCCTGCATATGATCCGGGTGCTGGAAGCACGCCGATCATGATCCCACCGTATTGATCAGCAAGGGCGTTGGAAAACCGTTAAGCAATCGATGTTCCTCTTCCATGCCTGCCTTCGCTTTCGTCTCTCCCGCCCCCGTCCGCTGGCCCTGATCGGCATTCTTTCGCAACTCCTTGTCATAACTAAGATATCCTGATAAATTGATTATGATCCCTTTGTAAAAAAAGGGATTTTTTTCATAACGGGCAGGAAATAAAATTTGCGCCATACCAGCATGGCATTTGGTTGGGAATATTCACGATGAATACTGCTCCTGTCGATTTGCGCCGGCCCAGGCATGGAAACATCACCCTCGTCCGGTCACGAAAAAAGGCCTTCCAGCGCGATATTGCCTTATTGATCTTTCCATCCCAAGAGAGGTGAATATGCGGCACCTTATTCTTTTAACGGTGATGGTGTCATTGATCCTCACCGTCAGCTGCGCCAAACAAATGGATCTAGATGAGGCCCGGGAATACGCCCTGTCCATGAAGGGAGAAGCCTTTGTGCCCCCGCCCAGGCGCATTGATGACATCCTCGCGCTGTTGCAAAAGCCGATCGTTCTGGACGAAGCAGGGCGTAAAAAGGCTTTCGCGAAGCTCGCTCAGGAACCGCCCAGCGATGCCAGCAACCCATCGCTGGCCAAATTCTATTATGAACGCTATCAAGCCGCCCTTTTCGTCGGTGATCTGGACCGCATGGAAGGCGATGCCTTTAAGGCTCTGGATTACGCTCAAAAGGCCCCCCGGCTAGGGAATGAAGTACGGGGGGAAATCTATTCTTCCGCCGCCCACGCCGTGAACGGCACCGATATGGAACAAGCGCTTTCCCTGTTCAGGGCCGCCCAGCGCCACTCCGGTTGGCTCACCCACCGTACCTTTGTCGTCCGGCAGCTTTGCTGGATGGGACGACTCAAAGAAGCCGAGCAGGAAATGAATACGGCGCTGGATGAATACCGCACGCGCATTTCCCGAAATCCCAGATTACCCATGCGGTATCCGGGCCTGGCCGGGAACATCGCGCGAATGCAGGCCCTGGTTCTTGAATCCTATGGAAAATGGTCCGAAGCGGAACCCCATCGGCGCAAGCAACTGGTCTACATGAAAAAAGTTAAGGAAATACCGCTTCTGGCGGTGCATGCCCGGGGGGCCATCGCCAACAACCTGCTTCACCAGGAAAAACTCATCCCGGCCGAACTGCAGGCCCGGGAAACCATTCGCAAGGCACTTGGGCTCTCCGGTCAGAAAACGACTTACGTTGGCTATATGCTCGGTACGTTCGCCAAAATACTGCTGGCTCAGGGTCGCATCGAAGATGCCGAGCGGCTGATGCACGAATCGATGCGCATACAAGCCGGCCGGGAGAAAGACATATGGTGCATCAAACTGCGTCTTGTCCATGCCCGTACCCTTGTTTTGCTGGGAAAAACGGACGAAGCGTTGCATCAGTACGACACCGCGCTTGCGCTTCTAAACGGGCGCCGAATAGGGATTCAAGAAGAATTAACCGATCCGGATTTTGTGATCCTTCTAGCCGATAGCGGTCGAAGCGATCAGGCCCTTGAACTGGCGGACGACCTATTGAACCGGCGACAAAAACGCTTGGGACCTGATCATCCTTCTGTCATGGAAGCCATCAGTCTGCGCGGATTCGCCTACGCCAAACGCAAAGACTTTCAAAGCGCCTGGAAAGACTTCCAGCACACCCAAAAAACGTATCTTGCCAACCCAACCTTTAAAGATACGCCCTCGCGTTGGAGGCACGAACGCATCATCCATGCCTGTTTGCAAGTCATCGCCGAACGCGACGACCAAGAGGCCGTCCGCTTGGGTTTCATGCTGGCAGATGTTCTTCGCGGCAGTGAATTCCAGAATGCCATCGCCGCCCTCAGGAGCCGTGCGGCGGCCAACGATCCTGCGTTGGAGGATCTGGTCCGCAAGGAACAGGACCTGCTGCATCAAATCAAGGCCCTTGAGATTGCCATCAGCAACACCAATGGCAATCCGACGGTGTCCCTGAAACAACAATGGGAAATGGCCATGGCCGCCCGTGATTCACTGCGTCGGGAGATCGAAAACCAATTCCCCGATTATGCCCAGCTTTCCTCACCGGAATTGTTGACGCCGCTTCAGGTGAAGACGCTTTTATCTCCCGGCGAAACCCTGGTCAGTTTGGTGAGTGGGCCGGAGGCGACCTTTGCCTGGGCCGTCAGGCACGATGGCGACCTTCATTTCGCGCGCATTCCCTTATCAAAATCGGCTGCAGCTCAAGAAGTGTCCCATCTGCGCAGGGCACTGGCTCCCGATGGTGTGGAAATGCTTGGCGATATCCCGCCTTTCGATACCCAACGGGCCTACTCCCTGTATCAACGCCTGTTTGGTCCCCTTCAAATATCACCCCAGGATACGCGTCACTTGATCGTGACCGCATCCGGTCCTCTGGCAACCCTGCCCTTTTCGGTGCTCGTGACCAAGCCTCCCAGAGAACAGCCTGAACAGGATAGGCCTCTTTTTGCCCATTATCGAAATATCGATTGGTTGGCCAAATCCACGGCCGTCAGCATGGTACCCGGCATCGCATCCTTTAAAATGCTGCGTGAGATGCCCAGGGGCAAACCGGATCGGCTGGCTTTCCTGGGATTTGGTGACCCGATTTTCAACCGGCATGCCCGCGCAAACGCCGACAAGGATACCATGCGCCAGCGATCCGCCAGGTTCAAACTGCGCGCGGTGCGGGTAACTGAAGGCGGGGGGAATCTTGGGGATGAGGGGGGGCAGGTGTCTTGCGGCCTTGAGTGCCTCGTGCCGCTTCCGGATACCGCCATCGAGATCAAGGCGATTGCCAAGGCTTCCGGAGGCAACGATTCCGATGCTGTTTTAGGGTTGCAGGCATCGGAAACGGCTGTGAAGTCAATGTCTCTGAATAACCGCCGGATTCTTGCCTTCGCCACCCACGGCCTGCTGCCAGGGGATCTGGACGGCCTCCTGCAGCCGGCGCTGGCCCTTTCCACCCCGGCCCTTACCGGTGAGAGAGACCAGGATGGCCTGCTGACGGCGGATGATATCCTCAGGCTCGAACTGGATGCCGACTGGGTCGTCTTATCGGCGTGTAATTCAGGCGCAACCACACAGGCAGGCAACAATGCCATCACCGGATTGGCCCAGTCTTTTTTTTACGCCGGTGCCCGGTCGACCCTGGTGACGATGTGGCCCGTGGAAACCACTTCGGCGCGCGAATTGACGGTCGGCATCTTCGATATTCTCGGGCAGAATAAAGACATCTCCCGGGCTGAAGCGCTACGCCAATCGATGATGCAGCTCATGAATGGTCCCGGATTTCAGTCCGAGACCACCCGCGAAACCTTGGCCGCCATGGCGCACCCGCTTTTTTGGGGGCCCTTTGTCCTGATCGGCCAGTAGAATCTGGATAGCACGGCGAACGGAAAAAATTCAGCATCACTCACATGGACAGGCTGGCATTCATTCCGTACGATGCGTTCTTTTGGCTATAAGCGGTTTCAAAACCTCAGATCGCGTTCGAGCACAAGGCGCGATCTGATGAAAAAGCGGAGCATATTCAACGATACGTGAGCATTTTGAAGAAGACCGCAACGCCATTATCGGGCCTTAGATGGGGTTTTGAAACCGCTTCTAACAATAGATTGGTAATTGACGATCGCCTTTATCCAAGAATACGAAGACACGCCTGAAGAAAACAGGGAGGTGTTTTCGCATCTCATGGATTATCTCGAAAAAAGAGGGGCTTTAACGTTATTTTATCCCCCGGCCCGGTGTTACTAAGAAGTACATTTCGCACCCGACATGTAGAAATTTTAAACCCCTCATTGGCTTGAACGTATTGAGTATCGTGTCGGGTGTAAAATGCCCCCCTTTTTCGTTACGCTCTCCGGGCGATTCATCTAGCCCAGAAAGCGCGGGAGCTTTTCACCATGATCGATGTCATCGAGGATAACCCCCGATGGCGATCCATATGTTTTTACGGGGATTTGATTTCGGATCCAGAAGAGAAC
>JASFFM010000082.1:0-12899 GCA_050124295.1 Desulfobacterales bacterium
GTCCGCATGCGCTATGGCCTGGGTGAAATCCCCTTTTTCCATGTAGGCGATGGCCAGGTTGTTGTGGGCCACCGGAAAGTCCGGTTCGACCTTCAGGGCACTCTTACAAGCGGCAATGCTTTTGTCGACTTCGCCATTCATGAGATAGGCGCTACCCAGGGTCGCAAAGGCTTGCACATAGCGAAAATTGAAATGCGTGGCGCGTTCGAGGGCTTTGATGCCCTCTTCCAGATGGCCCATCTGGAGATGCACAAAACCAATATTGCCGTGGCCTTCCGAGAAACCCGGCCGGGCTTTGACCGCCTGCTGATTCCATTTGAGGCAGCCTTCCAGGTCGCCCCGCCGCAGGCAGAGGGCGCCCAACTGAACATAACCCTCCGCCAGCCCTGGGCTGCAATCGACAGCCGCCAACAGTTCACTTTCCGCTTCCTCGTATTCCTCAACACCCATCAGGGCCACCCCCAGATTGTAATGCGAGGTGCCACAATCCGGATTCGAAGCAATGGCCTGGCGTTGCTGGGCGATGAATTCCTGCGCATTTCGGGGTTTGTCCATAAATCGCTTTCCTCATTGTCGTCGTTCGATCGGTTGACGGCGCTGGCGCCGCTTGAAATGCCAAATGAGCTGGGTAATACGCCAATTACCCGGCTGTCAAGGAAAAACGCGGGCTTCATCCCGACCGGCGGCGCTTTTTGCTTGACACGGCGTCTTCATTTCTTTACCTCTCTGGAACCTGCATCTTTTCCAGCGATCCCCGAAGCAAACCGAATACGTTATGGAGGACCTTATGCAATCTGGTAGTTATACCGCCATTATTACGCCGTTTGCCGGAGACGCGGTGGACTACGAGGGACTCGCCCGATTGGTCGATTTCCAGACCGCCAACGGGATCACCGGCGTTCTGGCCGTGGGAACCACAGGGGAAAGCCCGGCCCTGTCGTGGGAGGAGCACAACCAGATCGTCGAGCGGATCGCCAAACAGACCCGTAACAAAAGCGTGTGCATTGCCGGAACCGGGAGCAACAACACCAAGGAGGCCCTCGCTGCCAGCCGTCACGCGGCCCAGGCCGGTGTCGATGCCGTCCTGCTGGTGGACCCTTATTACAATGGTCCCAGCTCCATGGAAATCCGCCGGGAGTATGTGGCCCCGATTGCCGCTGCTTTCCCGGATATGGAAATCATCCCCTATGTCATTCCGGGCCGCACCGGGACCCAGCTGTTGCCAGAAGATCTGGGGCTTTTGAGCCAGAGATACCCGAACGTATCAACCGTCAAGGAAGCCACCGGCAACCTGGCCAACATGAAACGGACCCGGACCTGCTGCGGACCGGGTTTTACCATCCTTTCCGGCGACGACGGCATGACCTTCGACATGATGACGGATCCCGAAATCGATGCGGCCGGCGTCATTTCCGTTATCTCCAATGTCGCCCCGGCCGCAGTGGCGCAACTGGTGCACCTACTGGCGGAGAAAAATGTCGACCAGGCCGAGGCCTTGAAAAACGATCTGGAACCATTGTTTGGACTGGTTACGGTTTCGACCACCGAAGAAACACCCTTCGGCAGCGTGACGGCCCGCTTCCGTAATCCGAGCGCGATCAAGGCCCTGATGGCGATTCTAGGAATGCCCTGTGGCGGCTGCCGCCGTCCAATGGGTAAAATGACACCCAAGGCCATCGACGTCGTCCTGGAAGCCGCCCGCAAGGTGCAGGCCGGCAACCCTGACATCCTGAAGCCCTGTGCCGAATTCTTCGATTTCGATATCGATACGCGATTGAACGATCCGGCCAATTGGAAGGACCTAGTTTACCCAGAATACTGAAAAGGGTCTTTCGACCAATAAAAAGCGGGCAACAGCTGATGCTGTTGCCCGCTTTTTTCTTTGGCCATGCAGCGACAGCGGTATCAAACTTCGCCCGCCGTGGCGGTCACGTGGCTGTCTTTATTTGACGCGCCCCTCCCGCCAGGCCTTGATCAGTTGGTCGTAATTGACCGTCTCACCTTTCGGTTTTTCGTTGACCTTGGCCTTGGGCGAGCCGGGCTGGCTCAGCCAGTACTCGGGATCCTTTTGGGGATTCAGTTGGGGACCGCAGTCGCCCTGCACACCGGCGCGTTGGATGCGCTGCAGCACACGATCCTGTTCCCTGGCCAGGTTGTCCATGGCCCGGTCCACGGTCACCTCGCCCGAGACCGCTTCGCCGACGTTCTGCCACCAGAGCTGGGCCAGTTTGGGGTAGTCCGGTACATTGGTGCCGGTGGGGGTCCAGGCCACCCGCGCCGGGCTGCGGTAGAACTCCACCAGGCCGCCCAACTTGGGCGCGCGTTCGGTGAAGGATTCGTGCCGGATGTCGCTGTCACGAATCGGCGTCAGGCCCACATGGGTCTTTTTAAGCGACGTGGTCTTGGCCACGCAGAACTGGGCGAAGAGCCAGGCCGCCTTGCGGCGCTCGAGCGGCGTGCTCTTCATCAGGGTCCAGGAACCACAGTCCTGATATCCCAGCTTCATACCTTCTTCCCAGTAGGGTCCATGGGGGGACGGGGCCATCCGCCACTTGGGCGTACCGTCTTCGTTGACCGTCGGGCCCGGCTTGACCATGTCGGAGGTAAAGGCCGTGTACCAGAAGATCTGCTGGGCCACGTGGCCCTTGGCCAGCACCGGCAGGTAGGTGTAGAAATCCATTCCCAGGGCGCCCGGTGGTGCGTAAAGGCGCAGCCATTCCATGTACTTGCGCAGGGCGTACTTGGCGGCCGGCCCGTTGGCGGCGCCACCGCGTTCGACACTGGCACCCACCGGACGGCAGCCTTCGACCCGGATGCCCCATTCATCCACCGGCTTACCATTGGGAATGCCCTTGTCACCGGCGCCGGCCATGGAGAGCCAGGCATCCGTGAATCGCCAGCCCAGGTCCGGCGCCTTTTTGCCGTAGTCGTTGTGGCCGTAAATGGCCTTGCCATCGATCTCCTGCACATGTTTGCCGAAAAACTCGGCGATGTCCTCGTAGGCTGACCAGTTGACCGGCACGCCCAGCTCATAGCCGTAAATTTCCTTGAACTTCTTCTTGAAATCATCCCGGCTGAACCAGTCGTAACGGAACCAGTAGAGGTTGGCGAACTGCTGGTCCGGCAGCTGGTAAAGCTTGCCGTCCGGCCCGGTGGTGAAGGACTTGCCCATGAAGTCGTCCACGTCCAGGGTCGGCAGGGTCACGTCCTTGCCTTCGCCGGTCATAAAATCCGACAAGGGAACCACATGGCCATAACGGAAATGGGTACCGATAAGATCGGAATCGTTGATGTAGGCATCATAAAGATTTTCCCCCGATGCCCACTGGGACTGCAGTTTTTCGATCACGTCGCCTTCCTGGATCAGGTCGAAGGAGACTTTGATCCCGGTAATTTCCTCAAAGGCCTTGGCCAATACTTTGGCCTCGTACTCATGGGTTGGAATGGTTTCGGAGACAACCTTGATGTTCATGCCCTTGAAAGGCTCGGCGGCCTTCATGAACCACTCCATCTCCTTCATCTGCTCGGCTTTGCTCAGGGTCGAGGGTTGAAACTCTTCGTCAATCCATTTTTGGGCCGCTTTCATTTGCGCATCATGACTCGAGGCCCATGCAAAACTGCCGGCAAAAATAAATACCAGCGCAACGATCCATATGGGAATGGATCGCAACCAATACCCTCGGTTGGTCAATTGTCGCATCGTCTCCTCCTCTCCGATAATGGTAGTTGTCACCGAAAGCCCTATCACCGACAGAAACGAACTGTGTTGGTGATAAAGCCCATAAACCCCTGCCAAATCAGCCTGACGGCGATGGCCGTGGGAAATTCGCGACCGTCTCCCTTCAGGCACGCCTCTGTTTATCCCCAGCGCATGACAACAACGATCCAGGCCACCGAAACAGCCGTTCCGTACCACAGCATTAGATCGGTAAGCCCCAGCCAGGCCAGATGGATATAGGCACTTCCCAGAAGCCCTAAAAAAAATCGCGTCCCGCGGGTCGTGGGGATCATGAGAAATCCCCGCCGCTCAATGGTGGGGGACACCAGCTCCCAGACCAGCATGCCGCAGAGCATCAAAAAAATCGCCGAAAAAAAGATGGCCGTCGGCTTGGTCCAATACATCCATTCGAGACCCATAATCATTCCCCCTTATACACGGCCCAGCGCAAAACCCTTGGCCAGATGGTTGCGCACGAACCAGATCACCAGACCGCCGGGGACGATGGTCAGTATGCCGGCGGCGGCCAAAAGGCCCCAGTCCAGACCCGTGGCACTGATCGTGCGGGTCATGGTGGCAACGATTGGTTTCGCTTCGGTGATCGTCAGGGTGCGGGCAAAGAGCAATTCGACCCAGCTGAACATGAAGCAGAAGAAGGCGGTCACGCCGACCCCGGCGCGAATCAGCGGAATAAAAATGGTGATAAAAAAGCGCGGAAAACTGTATCCGTCGATAAAGGCCGTCTCATCGATTTCCTTGGGTATCCCGGACATGAAACCTTCCAGGATCCAGACGGACAGGGGCACGTTAAAAAGACAATGGGCCAAAGCCACCGCAATATGCGTGTCCATCAGGTTGAAGGTCGAATAGAGTTGAAGATAAGGCAGTAGAAAGACCGCCGGGGGGGCCATGCGGTTGGTCAGCAGCCAGAAGAACATCTGGCCGTCGCCGATGAATTTATAGCGCGAGAAGGCATAGGCCGCGGGAAGGGCAAAGGCCAGCGACATCACCGTGTTCATGCTGACATAGATGATGGCATTGATGTAGGCGTTGTACCAGGTTGGATCGGTGAAAATTTTGATGTAGTTCCCAAAGGTGATGTCGGCCGGGTATAGCGCGAAACTACCGAGGATATCGGCGTTGGTCCTGAGCGACATGTTGAGCATCCAATAGATCGGCAAGATCAGAATGCCGAAATAAAGACACAGCGCAATGGTGCGTTTCTGGATTTTCATGCCTTGTCTCCCCGGCCGACGTTCAGCAGGGCCTGATAGAATGCGAAACTGAAAAGCAGTACAATCAGAAAATAAATGATGGAAAAGGCCGCCGCCGGCCCCAGGTCAAACTGCATGGTCGCCAGTTTGACCAGGTAGATGGATAGAAAAGTGGTCGTGTTGCCGGGGCCACCGCCGGTGAGGGCGAACGGTTCGGCGTAGATCAGAAAGCTGTCCATCCAGCGCAGCAATACGGCGATGGTCAGCACGCCGCGCATTTTGGGCAGTTGGATATACAAGAATGTGGCCCAGGGCGAGGCCCCGTCGATTTTGGCGGCCTGGTAATAGGCCTCGGGGATGGACCGCAGTCCGGCATAGGCCAGCAGGGCCACCAGGGGCGTCCAGTGCCAGACCTCCATGGCCAGCAGCGTGATCCAGGCGTAGAGCGGCTTGGCCGTATGATCGAAGGGCACCTCCAGCAAATCCAGGCTGTTGATGCCCACACCGAACAGGCCGATGTCCGGCCGGGTAAAGATGATCCAGATGGTACCGATCACATTCCATGGAATGACCAGGGGCAATGCCAGAATGACCAGCGATGCCGAGACCCCCCAGCCACGCTTGGGCATGGCCAGGGCGATGATGATCCCGAAGGGTATCTCGATCAGCAGGACGAGCCCGGAGAATATGAACTGGCGCCAAAGGGCGTCGTGCAACCGGTGGTTACTCAACATCTCTTTAAACCACTCGGTGCCGACAAAAACCGCCTGGCCCGGACCGAATATATCCTGGAGGGAATAATTGACCACGGTCATCAACGGGATGATCCCGCTGAAGGCGACAATCACAAAGGCCGGCAGCACCAGAAACCAGGCCTTGTTGTCTTCCCATTTGTCCATAAAGCCGCTCCTTAGGCCTTCACCATCCGTCCATCAGCAAACAGCCGGGTCCACTCCGGGGGAAAAACAAGCCAGGCCTGGTCTTCGGGAATGGATGCGCCCTCAGGCAGCCGGGCCCTCAACGTTTTGCCTGCCAGGGCGACCTTGACGATCCGGCAGCTGCCCTGGTCTTCAATGCCCCTGACATCGGCCGGTACGCCGCCCTCAACCGCCTCGCTCGACAATTGAAGGTGCATCGGCCGAATACCGAGTTCCAGTTTGCCCTGATTGCCACGCCCCTTTGCCGCCACGGCCTCGTCGAGCCTGATACGGGCGCCATTGCAACGTGCCACATCGCCCTCCAGCGTGCAGTCTAAAAAATTCATGCCGGGGCTGCCGATGAAATACCCGACGAAAGTATGCTCCGGATTTTCAAAGAGATCCTGGGGTGAGCCGATCTGTACGATTTCGCCCTCGTACATGACCACCACTTTATCGGCGAATGTGAGGGCCTCCACCTGGTCGTGGGTCACATAGATAAAGGTCAGTTTAAGCTGTTCGTGAATATCCTTGAGCTTGCGCCTCAAGTTCCATTTGAGATGGGGGTCGATGACCGTCAGGGGTTCATCGAAAAGAATGGCGGCCACGTCACTGCGCACCAGTCCCCGGCCCAGGGATATCTTCTGCTTGGCATCGGCTGCCAGCCCGGCGGCCCGTTTTTTAAGATAGGGGGTCAATTCCAGAATTTCGGCGACCTCGTGGACGCGGCGGTCGACATCGGTGCTGTCATGTCCGCGATTTCGCAGGGGGAAGGCCAGGTTATCGAAGACCGTCATGGTGTCGTAGAGCACCGGGAATTGGAAAACCTGGGCGATATTGCGTTTTTCAGGGGGATCACGGGTGACGTCCTTACCGTCGTAGAGCACCTGCCCACGGGTGGGATTGAGCAGGCCTGAAATGATATTCAGCAGGGTGGTCTTACCGCAGCCCGAAGGCCCCAGCAGGGCATAGGCACCGCCATCCTCCCAAACGTGATGAATGCGTTTCAGAGCGAAGTCCGCATCGTCTTTGGGTTTGCGGTGATAGCTGTGGGCAATTTCATTGAGTTCGATGCGCGCCATGGCGGTTTCCTAGCCGGACCGTTCTGAAATGCTGTCAAGGGCAGGGGCGGCAACCAGGTTGCCCTTCAAATCAAAGACAAATAGACAGCGTGGATTAACATAGAGGGTGATGGCCGAACCAATCCGATGGGGATAGATACCGTCTTCCTGGGCCACGAGCCGAGCATCGCCGTGGTGGAAGTGAACAAAGGTTTCGGAGCCGTTGATTTCGGCCAGTTCCACCCGTGCCTCGACCTGGAAGTCGTTTTCTCCCGTGCGCGACAGAAAAAAATGGTTGGAGCGGATGCCGAAGTCATACTCGCCGTCTTCCAGGGACTGCATGGCACCATTCAGCGGGACCTGGATCCCTTCTCCGATACGTGCCTTTGCCCCTTGGACACGGCCGCGCAGGAAATTGATCGGAGGATCACTGAAAACTTCCGCCACCTTGACGGTGGACGGATTGCGGTAAGTCTCATGGGTGGCACCCGTCTGCAGAATGCGGCCCTCGTCGAGGACCGTAATGTTGCCGCCCAGCATCAGGGCTTCGGTCGGCTCGGTGGTGGTGTAGACGACGATGGCCTTGCGCTGGGCGAAGATTTCCTGAAGTTCGACCCGCAGCTCTTCCCTAAGTTTGTAGTCCAGATTGACCAGGGGCTCGTCCATCAGCAACAGTTCGGCGTTCTTGACCATGGCCCGTGCAATGGCCGTGCGCTGCTGCTGACCACCGGACAATTCGGAAGGTAGACGGTCCAACAGGTCATCGATGCGCAGCATCGCGGCAATGTCGCGCACCTGGCGATCAATATCGGGTTTGGAAATACCACTGGTTTTAAGTGGCGAGGCAATGTTTTCGTAAACCGTCAGGGAAGGGTAGTTGATGAACAGCTGGTAGACCATGGCCACGCTGCGTTTGCGAACCGAAACGCCGGTGACGTCATGCCCGTCGATCAGGATGCGCCCTCTGGAGGGCTTGTCCAGACCAGCCATGATCCGCAAGAGAGAGGTTTTGCCGGCGAGGGTACGCCCTAAAATGACATTGCGGGATCCGGATTCGAATTCGAGATTGATGTCTTTTAAGTGGATGTCTCGGCCAACGATCTTATCCACATCTTTAAGCGCCAAGCCCATGCAGTCCCCTCCATCGGCCTGAAGTGGATTCAGGCCTCAAGCTTCCTGTCGGCAAATGTGGAATACAAAAAACGAAGGTGTGATTTGGAATGCTTCCCGAGTTAACACGCCCCATTTTTTTTCGCAAGTGAAAATATTGTTTCGTTTTCTCCTATTTATCATGGCCTTCCATCGGGATCCGGGCCTCAGGCGCCACATGCAGTTCAACCTCGTCCGCATTCATGACTTCGACGAGCGATTCCGTCGGCCGCCGGTCGGTGAACAGCGCATCGATCTCGCCGATACTGCCCAGTCTCACCATGGCGTTGCGTCCGAACTTGGTGTGGTCGGCTGCCAGGAAAACTTTACGGGAATTGTCGATGATGGCCCTGGCGGCGCGCACTTCACGATAATCGAAATCCAGCAGGGTTCCGTCCATGTCAATTCCGCTGATGCCGATGATGCCGAAATCGACCCGAAACTGTTGAATGAAATCGATGGTAAGGGGCCCGACAATGCCCCCGTCCCGGGGCCGCACCAGGCCACCGGCCACGATGATCTCAAAATGATCATTGCCGGCCAGAATCGAAGCAACGTTGAGACTGTTGGTGATGACGCGCAGCCGCTCGTGACCACATAGCAGTTTGGCAATTTCCTCGGTGGTGGTGCCAATATTGATAAACAGGGAGGCATGATCGGGTATGGACGCCACGACCATGCGGGCGATCTGTTCCTTTTCTTTTAAACAGAGAACCTTGCGTTGGGTATAGGCGACATTCTCCGTACTGGGGGGAAGCCCCGCCCCGCCGTGATAGCGGTGGATGCTGCCTTCCTGGCTGAGGATGTTAATATCGCGACGGATGGTCTGGGGGGTGACCTCGAATTGCGCCGCCAGATGCTCAATCGTGACAAAGCCCTTGGCGCGCACCAGATGCTGGATTTTGGTGTGTCGATCTCGCACCGGCGCGGCTTTGCCGTCCGTGGCGGAACGGCTTTTGTCAGACGAGCGGGGGCCTTTGGGCCGGCCATGATCCTTGGGGGGGGAACCCATTGCGACAACGCCCTCCAGGAGGTGATTGGGGACAAAAAAGCTTCGTTTTAGAAAAAAAACTTGCCGATTTGTAAATAAACGAAAATTTACGTGACAAAAAATGGCGCTTCTGTTAGCAAGAAATTAGAGCAACGGGGTAATACGGCGGATAAATCACTATAGAACGCCGTAGCATGTGCTTTTCTTTTTCGCAATAGAAAAACGATACCAGAAAATTTGCATATCCGATGTTGTTATGATCAAACGCAACCACCATCAAAAGGACACTTTGGAAACCCAGGTGCTCATCATCGGTGGCGGGGTCACCGGCACCGGCCTGGCCCGGGACCTGTCCTTGCGTGGCATTCCATGCATTCTGGTGGAAAAAAAAGACATCAATGCCGGGGCTTCGGGCGGCAATCATGGCCTGCTGCACAGCGGGGCCCGCTATATTGCCTCCGACCCGGCGGCCGCCGCCGAGTGCCGCCGTGAAAACCTGCTGCTAAAAAAACTGGCCCCCCACTGCATCGACAACACCGGGGGCCTCTTTGTCGCCGTTGCAGGCGATGACGAGAATTATATTGCCGATTTTCCACACCTGTGCCGCGCCAGCGGCATTCCCACCCGGCCGTTGGATCCGGACGAGGCCCGGGCAATGGAACCCGCCCTTTCGGATCGCATCATCGCGGCCTATGCCGTCGAAGATGCCGCCATCGATCCCTTCAAGCTCTCTTTAGACAACATGGCCCAGGCGCGGCAACAGGGCAGTCAGCTGATGGGCGATTCCCAGGCGATCGGCTTCGAGATGGATTCCGGCAAGATTAAGGCGGTTCGGCTTCGCAACAGCCTTAGCGGCCGGGAAACGAAGATCCGGGCCCAGGTGGTGGTCAATGCGGCCGGGGCCTGGGCCAGCCAGCTGGCCGCGCTGGCCGGCATCGATCTATGCATCCGCTATTCCAAAGGCAGCCTGTTGGTGACCCATCACCGCATCGGACAGCGGGTGATTAATCGCCTGCGCAAAGCCACCGACGGCGATATTCTGGTCCCCGGCGGAACCGTATCGATCCTGGGCACGACCTCCGAGCGCTGTTCCTCTCCAGACGTTATTTATCCGGAAATCCATGAAGTCGATCGCATCATCGATGAGGGCGCGGCCATGATACCGATTCTCGCGACCACCCGCTACATTCGCGCCTACTGCGGGGTGCGGCCGCTGGTCAGCACCAGTGATGAGGGGGATGATCGCAGCGTGAGCCGTGGGTTTGCCCTCATTGACCATGCCGAAGACGACTCCGGGGTCGAAAACTTGATCACGATTACGGGGGGCAAGCTGACCACCTTCCGCCTGATGGCCGAAAAGACGGCCGACCGGGTATGCCGCCGCCTGGGGATATGTGAACCCTGCCGGACCCATCGCGATCCTTTGCCGCAAACCGGCGATGCCCGCTGGACAGCGCCGGGATTGACCCCCAGCCTCTGGATCAAAAACAAAAATCCCCGGGATTTGCTGCTGTGCGAATGCGAAATGGTGCCCCAGAGCACGGTCGATGACATCGTACAGTCCATTCGCAATCAGGGGGGCGATCTCAGCCTCAATGCCATTGGCCTGCGCAGTCGCATCGGCAAAGGCCCCTGCCAGGGGACCTTCTGCAGCCAGCGACTGGCGGCCTACCTGCATGACCGGGGCGAATGGAACCACCATCAGGGCCTCGTGGAATTGCGGTCTTTCTTAGAAAAGCGCTGGCGCGGTCAGCAACCGCTCTTGTGGGACATATCCCTGGCCCAGGCCGAACTCCTGGAAGCCATGCACAGCGGTCTTTTCGGTCTGGAACAGGTCGAGGCGACCGGTCATCAGCACCAACGACGGTGACAAACCCAGTTGAAAGCCCATGACCTCCGATTTGCCTGAAATCCGCTGCGATCTGCTGATTATCGGCACCGGTATGGCCGGTATGGCCGCGGCACTCTTTGCCGCCCGACGCGGCCTCGATACGGTGCAGGTGGGCATGACCGGCGAAATCAATTTCGCCAGTGGCCTGCTGGATCTGTTGGGTGTGCACCCGGTGGTGACGGGGCAAACCTGGTCCAACCCCTGGAACGGTATCGCCGCTTTGATCGAGGATCAACCGCATCACCCTTATGCACGCATCGGCATCGCCGCCATCCGCGATAGCATGGCCGAGTTCGTGGCCTTTTTGAACACGGCCGATCTACCATACACCTGTCATCCCCAAAAAAATTGCCGCGTCGTCACACCCGTGGGAACCCTCAAAACCACTTACGCCCGGCCGGTCAGCATGGCCTGGGCCGACCGGGCCGTTGCCGAACGGACGCCTTGCCTGGTGGTTGATTTTGCGGGGCTAAGGGGGTTTAGCGCGCGCCAAATCCAGGCCGCCCTGCATGATCGCTGGCCGACCCTGCATCCCGTACGCCTCCCGTTTCCCGGCCTGGAAGGCGAATTGCTCACCGAGCGCATGGCGCGTCAATTGGAATCCCCCACCGCCCGCGGACAGCTGGCGGATGCGATCCGCCAACATCTTGGCGATGCGCGGGGCGTGGCCCTTCCCGCCGTGTTGGGTATTACCCATGCGCGACAGGTCCATGCCGATCTCCAGGAAATCATTGGGGTGCCCGTATTCGAGATCCCCACCATGTTGCCGGCCATATCGGGGCTGCGCCTGCGGGAATGTTTCGAGCGCCACCTGCCCCAAATGGGGGTGCGGGCCCGTTTTCAACAAAAAATTCTCCCCACGCCGCATGTTTCCGATCACGAGGTGCTGGCGCCGATCGGTGGCGAAACACCGGAAACACGGGTGCGATCGCAGGCCGTGATTCTCGCCAGTGGACGCTTTTTCGGTCAGGGCCTGCAAGCCGATCGACATGCCATCCGGGAGACGATCTTCGATCTGCCCGTCCACCAGCCGGCCGATCGTTCCCGCTGGCATCAAAAGGCGCTCTTTCACAACAGCGGTCACCCTATCCACCAGGCCGGACTCGCCGTCGATAAGCACATGCGGCCCACCGACGACGGCGGCCATGTCGTTTACCCCAATCTATTTGCCGCCGGCAGCATTCTGGCCCACCAAGACTGGATTCGGCAAAAATGCGGCTGCGGACTGGCCATTGCCAGTGCCTATGCCGCCGTCACCGCCTGCCAGGCGCTTTTGGAAAAGGCGTCCCATGCCCGCACTGCATGCTGACCCTCAATTTATCAAAGGGGAATCCGCGCCATCAGGCCGGACGCCACCATGGATGAACCCATGCTGACCTCGGCCATGGCATATATCGCGCTGGGTGTTTGTCTCGGGGGGCTTCTGTGGCGCATCGGTGGGTGGTTCCGGAGAAACATCGGACCGGAAAGCGATGCTTTGCCCGTCGGCCGCCGGATCGCTGCCAGCGCTTCGGCGCTCATGCGCACGCTTTTCAGCCGCCGGATCGTTCAACTCACCGGGATTCTCCTTTGGGACATCTGTCTACAGGGACGTCTTCTCCGTCGAGACCGATCCCGCTGGGCCATCCACATGGCCTTGAGCTACGGTTTTTTGCTCCTGGTGTTCATGCATGCCCTCGATGATTGGACCGCACCGTATCTGGGGGCCGATTATGCGTCAACCCTCAATCCTTACCGCTGGCTGCGCAATTTCCTGGCCGCCCTGGTGCTGGTCGGCGCCTTGGGTATCGCATGGCGGCATCGCGCCCAGACCACCTGGCCGCGCATTCGCCCGCGGGCCGATCGTCTGGTGGTTCCGCTATTGGCGGTGATCATCGTTTCGGGTGTATTCCTGGAAAGCACCCGGATCCTCTCGCCGACCATCTTCAATGAAATGGTGGATGACTACATGGGGAACG
>JASFFM010000083.1:0-12805 GCA_050124295.1 Desulfobacterales bacterium
CAGATGGGGCGGCAGGGGGATGCCTTCTACCATCTGGGTACCTTCTATTACCGCAAGGGAGACATGCAGAAGGCCGCTTTTCAGCTGAAGAAAGCTTTAGCGTTTGAGCAGGCTCCCGAGCAAAGGCGAGCAACCGAAGCCCTGCTGGCCGAGATCGAAGCTGCCGCCGAGGCGAAGCAAAAGAAGAAATAGCCTTCGCGGGGCAGCGAGCGTCTCGAAGCTTTGCAGACAATCACCGATTTGCGGGATGGTGTTTCCTACGGCCGGATGGTCATCCGCTGCGGTCGAAATGGGAAAAATGCATGGAAAACGTCCCCCGGCCCTGGGTGGCCGAGCGCAGCGCCGTGGAGTAGCCGAACATCCGCGCCAGGGGAACACTGGCCGTGATGGCCTGCTGGCCGGTGCGATGCTCGATGGCGTCGACCTTGCCGCCGCGGGCATTCAGATCGCCGATCACCTCCCCCATAAAGGCCTCCGGTACGAACACCTCCACCTTCATGATGGGATCCAGCAGGAAGGGGCTGCCCTTGGCGAGCGCATCCTTACAGGCCATCGAGGCGCTGACCTTGAAGGCCAACTCCGTGGCCTGGGATTCCTTGTAACTTCCGCCCACCAGCTCGGCGCGCACGTCCACCACGGGATAACCCATCAGGGTGCCGCTCTCCAATGATTCCAGCACACCGGTCTCGACCGCGGGCAGGAGGGCGCTAGGAATCTGCTCCTCCGGAAGGCTGCGGACGAATTCATTGCCGGTCCCTCGCGGCAGGGGCGACAGGCGCAGCGCCACTTCGGCGTGATGGCGTTGGCCGGCCACCTCCTTGTCGAACTCGGCCCGTCCCTCGCAGGCGGTCGCGATGGTCTCGCGAAAAACCACCTGGGGTTTGCCGACATTGACGTTGGTTTTAAACTCCCGCAACATCCGGCTGACGATGACTTCCAGATGCAGCTCGCCCATCCCGGATAGGATCATCTGCCCGGTATCTTCGTCGATTTTCACTTTCAGGGTAGGGTCTTCGGCCAGGAACTTATTCAGAACTTCTTCGATCTTCTCCTGGTCGGCATGGGTTTTGGGCTCCACGGCAACCGAGATGACGGGCTGATAAATTTCGATATCTTCAAGCAGGACAGGGTGATCCACCTGACAGAGGGTTTCACCGGTAGAGGATTCCTTGAGGCCCACGATGCCGACGATGCCCCCGGCGCCGGCTTCCTCCAGCCGGTCGCGTTTATTGGCGTGCATCATCAAAATGCGCGAAATGCGCTCTTTTTGGCGACGTCTGGCGTTGTATACTTCACCACCCGATTTGAGTCGACCGCTGTAAATCCGTGCGTAACTCATCTTGCGGCCCTCGATCATGGAGACCTTGAAAATGAGGGCCGCCAGGGGGGCATTGTCCCTGGGCGGGCAGGTCACCATGGCACCACTCTCGGGATGTTCGCCCTGGATGGGGGGAATATCCAGGGGACTGGGCAGGTAGCTCACAATGGCATCCAAGAGAGGTTGAATGCCCTTGTTTTTCAAGGCACTGCCGCACAGCACGGGAACCCGTTCTAAGTTGATGGTGGCCCGGCGGATGGCCTTTTTGAGCATGTCCTTACCGATGGGGGCCTCATTGAGATAGGCCTCCATGATCTGGTCGTCGGTTTCGGCCAACGCTTCCAGCATCTGTTCGTGATGGGGGGCCAGCGCCTCCCGCTCCGCCGGTGTCAGATCCACGGTGGCGTAATCGGCGCCCAGGGTGTCGTCGTCCCAGATGATTTTCTGCATGTGAACGAGATCGAAGACGCCCTCCAACTGGTCCTCTGATCCGCAGGGGATCTGCAACAGCAGGGGGGCGGCATCAAGGCGATCCCGCAACTCCTGAACCGTATTGAAAAAATCGGCACCCACGCGATCCAGCTTGTTGATAAAGGCCATCTTGGGGACCTTATACTTGTCGGCCTGGCGCCAGACGGTTTCCGACTGCGGCTCCACGCCGCCAACCGCGCAGAACACGCCCACGACACCGTCCAGAACCCGCAGGGAGCGCTCCACTTCAATGGTGAAATCCACATGGCCGGGCGTATCGATAATCTGCACATCGGTACCCTGCCAGTTGCACGTGGTGACCGCGGAGGTAATCGTGATGCCGCGTTCCTGTTCGTCCACCATCCAGTCCATGACGGCCTCCCCGTCATGCACCTCACCGATTTTGTGGGACTTGCCCGTATAAAAGAGAATTCGTTCGGTTACCGTGGTTTTGCCGGCGTCGATGTGGGCGATGATGCCGATATTGCGGATATTGTTTATTTTAGGGGTTCGCTTCATCGTTTCTATCAAGAGTGCAGGTTGTCCGCCTCGCCGCCCTTCAAGCTCCTTACGACGGAAAAACGAATGGTTTTCAATGAAATGCGCAGTTCATTAGGCCAAACCGATTGCGATGTCAAGAATGAGCGCCCGCTAGGAGGGCGCGGTTGGCAATCTACGGGCTAGTCCCTGCCGTCGGGGCCGCCCCGGGCACCGACCGTCCAAAGACCCGGGCTTTTTTCAGGGAAAAGCGCCCGTATGGCGGTTTCCGTTGCGGCGCAGACGCCCCTTTCGGTAATGAAACCGGTGACCAGACGCGCCGGCGTGACATCGAAAGCGAAATTGGCGGCCGGACTGGCGGCCGGGGGAACGCACACGGATTGCAGGCCGCGCTCCGACAGCCCCTGGATGTAGCGGATTTCGTCGGGGTCCCGCTCTTCGATCGGGATTTCCGCCACGCCGTCGCGCAGGGTCCAGTCGAAGGTGCTGGACGGCAGGGCCACATAAAAGGGGATGTCGTTGTCCCGGGCCGCCAGGGCTTTCAGATACGTCCCGATTTTGTTGGCCACATCCCCCGTATAGGTCGTTCGATCCGTCCCCACAATGACCATATCCACCAGGCCGTGCTGCATGAGGTGTCCGCCGGCATTGTCCGTAATGACCGTATGGGGGATTCCCTGACGTCCCAACTCCCAGGCGGTCAGACGTGCACCCTGGTTCAAGGGGCGGGTCTCGTCCACCCAGACATGGATATCGACGTCTCGGTCATAGGCGGTATAGATCGGGGCTGTGGCCGTGCCGTAAGCGATCGTGGCCAGCCATCCGGCATTGCAATGGGTCAGGATATTGACGGTGGCGCCATTTTTCTGCTGGCTGGCGGCTTCCACCAGACGCAGGCCGTGCTGGCCAATCCGGCGGCAGTTGTCAGCTTCCTCCTCGGCGATTTGGCTGGCGATCCTGCGGGCCGCCTCCAGTCTTTGATGTTCCTCCAGGTCTTTGATCTCCAACCAGAGGCGGTCCACGGCCCATTGCAGGTTGACTGCGGTGGGTCGCGCCGCTTTGATGCGTGCCACTTCCCGGGCTAAATGATCTTCGGTCGCTCCGGAAGGGCTGTTGAGGACTGCCAGATAAGCGCCATAGGCCGCCGTAATGCCGATCAGCGGGGCTCCGCGAACCACCATCTCCTGAATGGCATAGATGGCATCGTCCACCGTCTGCAGCGCCAGAACCACCAGTTCGTGGGGCAGACTGCGCTGATCGATGACATTGACCTCACCATTGGATTCGTCCAGCCAGATGGGACGCAAGGGTTGTTGGACTTCTTTCATGGTGCCTCGATTCCTTTCATGTGTTCATCCCCCGATCATCGAAAAGCGGCCCGGCGGTAAGGCCATCCTCATTGACGAAAGAGATTCACCGGTTGAAAACGGTTGACATCCACCAACCCCTGGTCCGTGATCTTCAGCTCGGGGATGACCGGAAGGGCCAGAAACGACAGGGTCATAAACGGATCGGGCAGGGGTGATCCCAAATCCCGGACCGTTTGGGTCAATTCGCTCAGTCGTCGCTGAATCGACCAAACGGGCGCCGGTGACATCAGGCCGGCGATGGGCAGCGCCAGCTGGGCGAGGATCTTTTGATCCATGGCCACGGCCAAGCCACCGCCCATCGCGATCACCTGACGCACGGCGGCCAGCATATCCGCATCGCTGGCCCCGACAACGATGATGTTGTGCGCATCGTGGGCCACGCTGGAGGCCATGGCACCGCATCGCAAGCCCATGCCCTTAAGATAGCCGATTCCCGTGTCTCCGGTTCCCCGGTGACGTTCGAGGACGGCGATTTTGAGAAGATCGCGGTGTGGATCGGAAACGGCGCGCCCGTCGACGATCGGGGCCTGGTGAACAGACTGGCGGGTGACGATCTGACCGGGTACGATTTCAATGACCCGTACCTGTGTGCCGGTCGCCTTCAGCGTGAAATCAAGCCCCCCCGGATCGATGTTCATGGCCGCTGCGGGGGGGGCGTGATCGGGGATGGGGGTCGATTCCAGGAGCTTGCCCTCTTCGGCCACGAGTTGTCCGCCGGCGTAGACGGCTTCCACGGCAGGATCCTCTAAATTGCTTAGGACCACCATGTCGGCGCGCTGGCCGGGGGCAAGGGCACCCGTTCGCCGCAAGCCGAAATAGACCGCCGGATTCAAGGTGGCCAGGCGAATGGCCAGCTGCGGGGGCACGCCGGCACGGATCGCCTGGCGCACGATGGCGTCCAGATGGCCTTCCGCAAGGATGTCATGGAGATGGCGGTCATCCGTACACCACATCAGCCGATGGGCGGTTTCCGGTCGGACCAAGGGCAGGAGGGCGGCCATATTTTTGGCCCCCGTACCTTCGCGAATCATGATGTGCATGCCGCGCTGCAGTTTGGCCAGGGCCTCCTCCAGATGAATACACTCATGATCACTGCCGATGCCAGCGCCGATATAGGCGTCAAGCGAAAAGTCCCGGACGCCGGGCGCGTGACCATCCGCTGGTTTGTGCGCATCCTGAGCCAATTGGATTTTGGCCAGGACATCGGGATCGGCTTGGATGACACCCGGGAAATTCATCATTTCCGCCAGGGCCACGACACGCGGATGCGCCATCAGGGGGGCCATGGCCTTGGCGCTCAGGTCGGCCCCCGTCGTTTCCATGGCGGTCGCCGGAACACAGGAGGGAAGCGTGAAAAAAAACTGCAGGGGTAGGGCGGCGGTTGCCTGCAGCATGTAGTCGATTCCCGGCAGGCCCAGCACATTGGCAATTTCGTGGGGATCCGCCACCACTGTGGTCGTACCATGGGGCAACACGGCCCGGGCGAAATCGGCCGGCGATGCCATGGTGCTTTCGATGTGCACATGGGCATCGATAAAACCCGGAGCGAGGTAGCGCCCCCCGAGGTCGACCTCGGCATGCGCCGGTCGGGGTCCGAAACCGGCGATGTGTCCGGCGGCCACGGCGACATCGAGGGCCAGGATTTCGCCCGAGTAGACGTTGACGATGTGACCGTTGCGCAGAAGAAGATCGGCGGCCTGATCCCCGCGGGCCACCGCGATGAGATGTTCCATGGTCATGCAATACCTTCTTCCCGGGTGCCGTTCGGCCGCGCTTGCCCCGGTTTTGGCCGAATGGCGCGGCCGATGGAATGCACGCGCGTCATGATTTCGGCCCCATCCAGATCGAGCAGCGTGCGGTTGCGTACCCGCACCCGGCCAGCAACCAGCGTATCCCGCACCATATCTCCACTGCCGGCATAGACCGCCTGGGAGACAGGGTTGTAGATGGGGCACATGGCCGGGTGGGCACTATCGAGGATGACGATGTCGGCCTGCTTGCCCTCCTCGATGGCACCGATCTGATGATCCAGACCGATGGCCCGGGCGCCTTCCCGGGTGGCCAAGGCCATCACCTGCGGTGCCGGCAAGATCGTAGGATCGCCCGCGTTTATTTTATGCAGTTTGGCGGTCATGTCCATTTCCCGCCACATGTCCAGGTCGTTATTGCTGGCACAGCCGTCCGTGCCAATCCCCACGGTGACGCCCGCATCCAGCAAGCGCGGCACGGGGGCAATGCCGGCGGCCAGCTTCATATTGCTCTCCGGGCAATGGGCGATGCTGGATCCTCCCGCCGCGATGCCTTCGATGTCCTGAGGGCCCAGCCAGACGCCATGCACCAGCAGTGTTTGGTCGTCCAGCAGGCCCAGGCGGGCCAGCCGCTCGATGGGTTCCTCCGGCTGGGAATCGCCGCCCCGGGGGGCGGACTCGCCCTGGTTTTCGGCGACGTGGATCTGGAAGAGGACCCCATTGTCCAGGGCGGTCGCTTTGGCCCGGGACAGGGTTTGGTCGCTGCAGGTGTAAGGGGAATGGCAAAAAATCGAGGGGCTGATCAACGGCCAGCGGTCTTTCCAGCGCCGAATGAATCGGGTGGCGATCGGAATGTTCTGGGTCGGGTCGGGTACGCCGGGGGCCGGGAAATCGATGACGCCGTGGCCTAACACCGCCCGCATGCCCGACATGGTCACCGCCCTGGCCACCGCATCCTCTAAAAAATAGCCGTCACAGCAGGTGGTAACCCCCGCCAGAAGCATTTCTGCGCAGGCCAGAAGGGTTCCCCAATGGACCGTGTCGGCGTCGATATGCCTGGCCTCAGCCGGGAAGATATGCTCTTCCAGCCAGACCCGCAGCGGTAGATCATCGGCCAACCCCCGAAAAATCGTCATGGGCAGGTGGGTGTGGGCGTTCACCAATCCGGGCATGGCGATGCCCTGGGCGGCGTCGATGGTTTCCCGGGCCTCGGGCAGCGCCTCGTCGGGGTGCCGGGTGCCCACATGGGCAATTATATCGCCGCGAATTCCGATGATGCCGTTCGGGATGACCTCCGCAGCGGCGTTAACGGTGACCACCCAGGCGTTGTGAATCAAAAGGTCAAACATGGTCAGGGTTCCGGCGCTGAATGGGTCCTGATGCGCGCATCCGCCAAGCGACCCCCATGCTTGGCAGCTGTCGGTTGCGGCGGGGCATGTTCAGTGGGCGACGACACCGGGCAGCTCCCTCCGCATGGTCTCGGCCAGATCGTTGACATCCTGCATGACACGGTCGCGATCCAGGGTCAGCAAGACGCGGTTTTCCATAACCACCTGTCCATTGATGATCGTGGTGCGCACGTCACCGCCCCGGGCGGCATACACGATGTGGGAGGCCGGGTGGTAGAGGGGGGTCAGGTGCGGCTTGTGGGTGTCGATGATGATCAGGTCGGCGCATTTACCGGGCTCCAGCGATCCGATCCGGTCGGCCAGACCCAGGGCCCGTGCTCCGTCGATGGTGGCCATGGCCAGAACCGTTTCGGCATCCAGCACCGTGGGATCCAGGGTGTTGACCTTGTGCAGCTTGGCCACGGTGTCCATTTCACCCATCAGATCCAGATTGTTGTTGCTGGCGCAGCCATCGGTCCCCAGACCGACGCAGATACCCCGCGCCAGCAGCTGGGGTACGGGTGCGATACCGGAGGCCAGTTTCATATTGCTCTCGGCATTGTGGGCGATCTTGACGTCGTGGGATTGCAGCAGGTCCATATCCTCATCGGTCAGGAAGACACCGTGACAGGCCAGCAGTCCCGGGGTGAGCAGACCCAGGTTGGCCAGGTGACCCACCGGGGTAAGGCCGTAGCGCTCCTGGGTGGTGGCCACCTCGGAACGGGTTTCGGCCAGGTGAATGACCAGCGGAAGATCGTTGCGGCGCGCCAAGGCGCCGGCCTGCCGCAGCAGATCGGGCGCACAAAGATAAGGCGAATGGGGCTCGACGGCGATCGTGATCAGTGGATCGTGGCGCCAATGGTCAATCAAACGCTCGGTGTAGGCGAAACCGGCTTCGATGGGGCCGTAGTTGGGGGAGGGGAAGTCGTAGAGCACCTCGCCGACCACGGCCCGCATCCCCGCTTGTTGGGCAGCCTGGGCCACGGCATCCTCAAACAGGTACATGTCGCAGAAACAGGTCGTACCGGACAGGATCATCTCAGCGCAGGCCAGAAGGGTGCCGGTTTTGACCTGCGCAGGATCGAGCCGCGCTTCGGCCGGGAAAATATGGTTCTGGAGCCAGTCCATCAGGGGCAGGTCGTCGGCCATGCCGCGAAAACAGGTCATGGCCGCATGGGTGTGGGTATTGACCAGGCCGGGCAGGATGATACCGCCCTCGGCATCGATGGTTCGCGGGGCAATCCAGCGGGACGCTTCCGGCATGGGGCCCACGGCGGCGATCCGGCTTCCGCGAATGGCCAGGAAACCGGGATTGAATTCGCGGCGCGGGGTTTCCATGGTCAGGATCCACCCATTGGTAATCAGAATATCGGCGCCCTGTTCAACCATCGGGAAACTCCAGCAGGTCTTCGATCAGTCGGGCGAGTCGCGGGGCGGCCTGGTCGGCCACGCTGATAATTTCCTCGAGCGTGGCCGGCACCGGCCGATCCGGGTGGTTGACATTGGTGATGACCGAGAGCCCCAGGATACGCATGCCGGCATGGACGGCGGCAATCACCTCCTGGATTGTCGACAGCCCGACGGCATCCGCGCCGATGGAGGTGAGAAAACGAATCTCCGCCGGTGTCTCCAGCGAAGGGCCTTTCAGACCGGCATAAACACCGCGCTTGAGCCGCCAACCCTGGTTCCGGGCGGTGGCATGCGCCCGTTCGCCTAGCACCGGATCATAGACGCTGCTCATATCCGGGAAACGGATACCCCAGGCAGGTTCGTTGGGGCCCACGAGCGGGTTCTCGCCGGTCAGGTTGATGTGGTCCGCCATGCGCATGATATCCCCGGGATGGAATTCAGGGTTCAAGCCGCCCGCGGCGTTGGTGACAATCAGGGTGCCGGCGCCCAGGGCCTGCATGATCCGAACCGGGAAGACCACCTCCCGGGGCGCGTAGCCCTCGTAGAGATGAAAACGTCCCTGAAAGACCATAACGGCCTGGTGATGGAGTTGACCCAGCAGGAGGCGGCCCCTGTGACCGGCGACCGTCGAAACGGGAAAATGAGGAATATCGCCATAGTCGATGGCCTGTTCCACGATCATGTGATCGGCACAACCGCCCAGGCCGGTTCCGGTCAGCAGGCCGACAGCCGGTTGGCGACTGCTGCGCCGGCGGAGAAAAGCCGCTGCCGCATCGATGCGGTTTTTGTGTTCGCCCATCGGATCGGACTCCTGATTGGAAGGCTGGTAAGGCAGGTGCGATCGTTGCCGGAGCAAGCTTGGCTTATAGACCAGGGGGGTGTCGGGCGTCAAGGCAGGGCAGCTTCCGGGCGCTTTCCGGGCGGGTCCGCGTTTGATTCCTCAATCTTTCCTAACTAGCGGGGATACTATTAAATGTTGCCGAGCCCGGGTGATTGTGATAAGCGGAATGCTTGCAGACTGCCAATCCAAATTCAGCCCCTGGAGACGGAAAATGACGCCAGCCTTTCGCCCCGACCACCCGGATATCGCGCCCGCCATGTGGGGCCAAATCGATGCCATTATTGCCAAGAATTCCACCATCGCGGGCTCCGTCATCGCTGTTTTACGCCAGTGTCAGGAGGTGGTCGGATATCTGCCGGTGGAATTGATGGAATATATCGCCACGGGCATGAATCTTTCCCGCAGCGATGTTTTCGGTGTGGCGTCCTTTTATGCCCTGTTTTCCTTCGAACCCAAGGGGCGTCATACGGTGAAGGTCTGTACCGGAACAGCCTGTTACGTCAAAGGGATCAAGGAAGTCATTTCGCGGATTAGCAACGAATTTGGTTTAGGGGAGGGCGAAACCTCTGCGGACCGGCGCTTTTCGCTGGAAGGGGTGCGTTGCCTGGGGGCCTGCGGTCTGGCGCCGGTCATGGTCGTGGGCCATGACACCCACGGCGCGGTGAGCTCCGACAAAGTGATCGAAATCCTGAAAAATTACGATTAAACGATCAGGCGATGGTGAGGGATGAAGCTATCAGAGATCAGGGACATACTTAAGGCCAATGTTATTACGGGTGAGGATGAACTGGATCGCAGTATCGTGGCCGGAGGCGGTGCGGATATCATGGAGGCCTTTTTGTCCGCTGTGGCCAAGGACGGTCTGATATTGACCGGTCTGATGAGCGAGGAGGTCATTCGAACCGCCACCATATCGCAGGTTGGGGCGGTGGTTTTCGTGCGCGGTCAGAAGCCGACCGAACGAATGATCAGTCAAGCTCAAAGTTTCAACCTTCCTTTGCTTGTCACCGATTATTCCATGTTCGTTTCCATCGGAAAGTTATACATGAACGGATTGCGGGGTCTGGACGGGTCCTGGTAACACTGGAAAGGGAACCTCTATGGGCAAGTTCACCATTGCGGAACTCGAAGCGGTGCGGGAAAAAGCAGCGGCGGCACTCAACGAACCGGAGATTTTCCACCTGATGGTCTGTGGCGGCACCGGCTGTCACGCCACCGGCAGCATTGCCGTGATCGATAAATTGCGTGAAGAGATCGAGGCCAGGGGCTTGCAGAAGAAGGCACGCGTGGTTGAAACCGGTTGCAACGGGTTTTGCGCCATGGGGCCCATCTTGGTGGTGCACCCCGGTGATATCTTCTATCAGAAGCTCTCGGCGGATGACGTGCCGGTGATCTTAGAAGAGCATATCGTCAACGGTAAGCCGGTAGAAAAATTCTTTTACAAGGATCCGGTTTCCAAGAAAAAAATCCCTTCCCAGGACGACATCCCTTTTTTCGCCAACCAGATGCCCCGGGCGCTGCGCAACAAAGGCCTCATCGATCCTGAATCCATCGACGATTATATCGCCCGCGACGGGTACCGGGCCGTGGCCAAAGCCCTTCAAGAGTTGTCGGCGGATGAAATTATCGAGGAGGTCAAGATCTCCGGCCTGCGCGGACGCGGCGGGGCCGGTTTTTCGGCGGGTCTCAAGTGGTCATTTGCCAAAGGCAGCCCGGGCGAGGTGAAGTATGTGCTCTGCAATGCAGACGAGGGCGATCCGGGGGCCTTCATGGATCGCAGTATCCTGGAAGCCGACCCCCATGCCGTGCTGGAAGGTATGATCATTGCGGCCAAAGCCATCAATGCGCACCAGGGCTATATCTATGCCCGTACCGAATATCCCCTGGCCATCCGCCGTCTGGGGATTGCCATCGAACAGGCCCGGGAGCGTGGTTTGATCGGTGACAACATCCTGGATTCCGGATTTGATTTCCATGTCGAAATTTATCAGGGCGCCGGTGCGTTCGTCTGCGGTGAAGAGACGGCGCTCATGCGCTCCATCGAGGGCAAGCGCGGCATGCCGCGACCCCGTCCGCCTTTCCCGGCCCTGCAAGGGCTCTGGGAGAAACCCACCATCCTCAACAACGTGGAAACCCTGGCCAATGTCCCCCAGATTATCCTCAAAGGCGGTGCCTGGTACGCCAGCGTGGGGACTGAAACCAGTAAAGGCACCAAGGTCTTCGCCCTCTCCGGCGATGTCAACAACATCGGTCTGGTGGAAGTTCCCATGGGCACCACCCTGCGAACCATGATCTACGACATCGGCGGTGGCGTCCCCAAGAAACGCAAATTCAAGGCCGTGCAACTGGGGGGGCCTTCCGGGGGGTGTGTTCCCGAGCAACACCTGGACACACCGGTGGACTACGAGGAAATTGCCAAGGTGGGGGCGATCATGGGCTCCGGCGGGGCCATCGTCATGGACGATAACACCTGTATGGTTGACATGGCGCGTTTTTTCATGGATTTCATCCAGGACGAATCCTGCGGCAAGTGCACCCCCTGCCGGGAAGGCACCCGACGTCAGTTGGAACTGTTGAAAAAAATCTGCAACGGAAAAGGCGAAGCCCGGGACCTCGATGAACTGCAAAGCCTTTCGGTGGTGATCAAGGCAGCCGCCCTCTGTGGGCTGGGCCAGACCGGCCCCAACCCGGTGCTTTCGACCCTGCGCTATTTCAGGGACGAGTACGAGGCCCACATCCACGAGCGCCGATGTCCTGCCAAGCGTTGCGTGGCCCTGCTGAAATTCGAAGTGGACCCGGAGGCCTGCACCAAGTGCGGAATGTGCTTCCGGGCCTGCCCGGTGGATGCCGTCACCTGGAAAAAGAAAGAGGTGGCCAGCATCGACAAAGACATCTGCATTCAATGTCTGACCTGTTATGACAAATGTAAGTTTGATGCCATTAACTAGCCGGTTTCCCTCCGGAGGAAATTTATGATGGTGGATTCAATCCTGCAGTCCCTGGCACTCTTGGGCGGATTGGGGGTGACCGTCGGTATCGTTCTGGCGGCGGCCTCCAAAATCTTCTATGTCTACGTTGATCCGAAAATCCTGGCCGTGGAAGACATCTTACCAGGCGCCAACTGCGGGGGGTGCGGGCTTCCGGGATGCAGTGCCAATGCGGAAGCCATCGTGGCCGGCCGGGCGGCGCCCAATTCCTGTGTGGCGGCCGGTCCGGAGGTGGCCGAAGAAATCGCCGGCGTCCTGGGGGTCAGTGTGGAAGCCAAGGAACCCGACATCGCCGCGCCGGGCTGCACCTACGGCGTCGAGGACGCCGACACCAAATTCCTTTATGACGGCCTGCACGACTGCCGCGCGGTGGCCCTGCTGGGCGGCGGCATGAAAGTCTGCACGATCGGCTGCCTCGGTCTGGGAACCTGCGCCCGGGCCTGCCCTTTCAACGCGATTACCATGGGGCCCAATGGCCTGCCGGTGGTCGATGAAGTGCAATGCACGGGCTGCGGCACCTGTGAGCGGGTCTGCCCGAAAGCGATCATCAATCTGACTTCGGTCACCCGCCGGATTCTGAAAGAATACATCAGCGAAGAGTGTACGACGCCCTGTCAGCGGGCCTGCCCGGCGGGCATCAATATCCGAGGCTATCTGGATCGGGCCGCCCAGGGGGATTATCGCGGCTCCGTCCAGATCATCAAGGAGCGCAACCCTTTTCCCACGGTCATCGGACGAATCTGTCCGCGACCCTGCGAGGACCAGTGCCGGCGC
>JASFFM010000084.1:0-12752 GCA_050124295.1 Desulfobacterales bacterium
CATAGGGTGAACCGGAAGAGATGTTCTGGCGGGTCATGTTTTCCTCCCTGGCATCAAGAGCGCTTGGCTGGGGTTGTCGTGGGGTCATGCCAGTGGCTATTCTTGCCCCTCGTGCAGGGCGAGCAGGACGATGCCGGCCATCAGGCCCATGGGCACGTCCCCGGGGGCACTTTCGCGGGTCATCTTGTGGATGGGCCAGCCGAGCGTGCGGGAGAGGGCGAAGAAATGGACTCCCAGTCCGGAGATGGAGGGCCGGGCTGCGTCGGGGTGGCGGCAGTCGCCGCCTTCGGTCAGCACCCGGCAGTCCTTCTCCTGGGCGCAAAAGTTGCGTCGGCAGGACCCGGCCGCAAATCCTCGGGCCCCGGCATACCCGCACGTCAAGGCATAGCCTTCGAGTGCGGCGGCGGTTTCATGGACGAGGCGGGCCACCTCGAAGCGGTCCTCACCCAGCAATACTTCAGTGGGCACGTCGAATTTGAAAACGAGGGCCTGGGGGTAGTCATCCAGCATTTTGCGGAAGACCGCCGGTGGCATGACATGCGGCGGACAGTTGGCACTCTGCCCGTAGCTGGGGCAACCCTCCCTACATAGCGCGGCCAGTTCTTCTTCGATCCGGATGCGACGGGCCTCCATGAGACAGGCATCGCTGACACCAAGCTCGATCGCATGTTGGACAAGACGACTTTCCAAGACGGTCATTTTATCATCCTCACCATGATGCATGATTTAAGGCCCGACGCGAATGGCTTTTAAATTGGAATCCCCCGGCGCCAGCGCTCTAAACCCATCCGGTTCCCACGGTGATATGCAGCTTGCTTGCCCCAGGCCGCAAAATGGTCGACCGCGGCGAAGCTTTCGGGGCCACCGATCGTGACCTCCTGAAAACTGTGGTCCTCCCGCCCTGCATATCAAATATGGACCGGGCTGTCTTGCCCCAATGCGGCCGCACAAGGATTCCCGAGGGATTGGCTAAACGAACCGGTATTCGCCAAAGACGGTTTGAAAGGGCACCCCAAGCGGCGCGGGGCGCATCATGAAGGGGGGATGGGAAAACGGACATCCCGGGCAAATGGCAGGTCGAAGGTTTCCGCCAGGATCGTGTGCAATTCAGTTTGGTCGCGCAGGCTACGGGTCGTGGTGGTGTCGCCCCGGTCGATACTGAATTCCATATTGTAAAGGCTGTAGCGGGCTTGCGGGGTGGGGCGCTGGACGATCAATCCCCGGGCGAATTGGCTGTCCGGATGGGTGGACACATAGTGATTGGCCACCTTGTAGTCGATCCAGTGCTGGGGCTCCAGGGTGAAGGCGTACAGGTCGATCCAGGTATCCTTGGCCCGGGACTGCAGCACCCAGCCGCCCTCCTCGGTCGCGACCCGGTAGACCCAGCGAAAGCGCCGAAATACTTTCCCCGGAACAAAGGGCAGGGGGTGTTGAAATCCCTGGGCCCCAAAGCCGACATCGACCAGCAGTGGCTGTTCGCCCATTTCCACCATCAGGAGCATGTGGGTCCGGGCCCGCATCTGGGTGCTGCCGATCCTGACCCTTGCCGCCAGTTTGGTCACCGCAAATCCCAGGGTTTCCAGCACCGCCGCCATCATCAAGTTGTGTTCGAAGCAATATCCGCCGCGCCGTTCGTGAATCAGTTTGTTCTGGATGCTCTCCAGGTCGACCCGGATGGGGCGGCCCAAGAGAATGTCCAGATTCTCGAAAGGAATTTGGCTGGCATGGGCCAGATGAAGCGCATCCAACAGGGCCCTGTCCGGGGTCAGGTCGCCCTCGAAGGCGATTCTTTGCAAATAGGCCGGCAGATCGAGCATGGTGATAACAACGGATTGCCTCGATACCGTCGCTAAAGAACGGTATCGATATTCATATCGAACACTTTCTGGGTTTTGGTGAGGTGGAAATTCAGCCGTTCATAGAACCGATGGGCGCGGGTTCGTTGAGTGTTGCATCTGACCCGCAGGCGGGCTATGCCGCTGGCCTGCAGCCAATTGAGCGCGGCTTTCACAAGCCGGGCACCGATGCCGCGGCTGCGCTGGGCATCATCCACCACCAGGCTGGCGATTTCGCCATATTGTCCTTCAGCCAGGCGCCGGCTGATCTGCGCCTGCAGGCAACCGGCCAGGCGGCCGTCCGGTGCCACGGCCACCAAAACGACGACGTCCGGGTCAGCAGCGCTGGCCGTGATGTGATGGTCGACCTCCGGAAGGGTCCGTTCGTAGCCCAGCTGTCGCAAGAGGACCGCGATCTGGCAAGTATCTTCGGGTCGGGCGGGGCGGATGTCCATGGCCAATCGGCCTTCCTCGGGATTCGCTCATGCGGATAGGGCACCTAGGGCAAATACAACCGATTTGTCCCTGACGGCTCTCTTGTAAAATATTTCCCCGCCAAGCACAACGTCAATTCGACCCGGAGCATCGTTTCTCGGCCGGGACGGGCAGGCGGCGATTTCCATCGTGGCCGGGAAGGGCAAATTGTGCCCAAGAGGCCGGCATGGATTTCAAGAATGGCGAAGACGACGAACACCTGATTCAGGCCCTGCGGGCTCGCCTGGCCGGCCATGAAAAGCAGTTGGAGGACCAGCGGGGAATGCGCCGCTTTTTGCATCAAAGCCAGGACCGCTATCGAACGGTTTTCGAGAATACCGGTACGGCCACGCTGGTGATGGACGGAGATACGCGCATTACCATGGTCAACTCCGGTTTCGAGCGCCTGACCGGGCTGCGCAAGGAACTGGTCGAGGGAAAAAGGCGACTGGACGAGATCTTCTATGCCGCCGATCGCCAGCGAATGGTGGATTACGGGAGCCCCCGCAGCGACGCGCCGGAAACCCCCCGCATGCTGGATAGCCACATCCAGGACGATCAGGGGCAAATTAAAATCGATTACTGAAAATCGACGCCATCCCCGGTACGCGGGAAAGTGTCGGTTCGACGGTGGATATCTCGGCGCCGAAAAAGGCCACCTATGAGGTCGGTGCGCAGAAAGCCCAGATGGGCGCCATTCTGGATGCCTTCAAGGGACCGATTTAGGTCAGCACCGCTGACGAGCGCCTACATCAGGCCAACGAACAACTGCGCCATCAGGTCGGCGGCGAGGTGATCGGTCGTAAATATGACCAAACCCTGCCCGGTCGAAGAACGCCCTGCCCCATTTACGTCATGGACCAGATTCAGGCCGGCCAGACCTGACTGGCCTCTATCCCGATGGCAGTGCCGACCCTTCCCCCGCGCTTTTTGGCCCGCTAATGACGAAACGCCGCCAGTCCCATGCCATCCGGCCCCCGAAATCATCGCGCAACCGCTTGTGGCCCGCGGTTGTACGCCTCATGACCAGATTCCGTCAGGGTTCCCTAAAGTCCTGCGCCCCATTGGGAGCAGGCCTTTTAGGGGATGCTTGACGCGAAACGGTCTTTCGGCCCCCGTTCGGCTGGTCGCCACGGGCCTCTGCGGGGCGCCTTACTGGTCTTGATCGCAGAAAGGGCTCTTTTAGACGCCAAAGCGCTACAGGATCATCATGCTGGAAGGTGCCGATTTTAACTGGCGAACAAGCGGTTGCGCGTGTTTTCGCTGGTCACTTGAGTGTCGAGGTGCAGCGAGAAGTATTTAGCGTGGCGCCTTTTTTTCGTTGGGGTCAGGCGGTGACGGGCACCCTGCAGACAAATGGCGACATCGTTGCGAATGGCATTTTCGTCGCTACCGATGCGCGTGAAAGGTCCCTGACAAGGGCAGGTGAGGGTGGGTTGGTCCATCGACATCTCCTTGTCATGTCATCGATTAAACCGGCGGCCAAATCCACATAGCGGGGCGATCCTGGCGAAAGAGGGCATCTTGCTGCAAATCCGACGCGGTTATCGATGAGGTTCCGGCCTGGGAGAAGGTGTCGCAATTCACCAAACGCGGCTTGGGATTGGTTTGGTCATCCCGGAACGCGATCCGGCATCCATTGGATCTGCCTGGCCTTCCTATGCCGGATACCAGATCGCCTCCGGCAGGGCGCGCTTAGGGCATACGATAGGTAATGGCTGAAATAAAAGCACCCTGGGGATCTTGAATCAGGCAGAATCGGCCTATATCGGGGATATCCTGGGGGGGAATGATCACCTTGCCGCCCAATTCCTCCACGCGCTTGGCGGTGGCATCCACATCGGCCACAGTAACGTAGGCCCCCCAGGCCGGCGGCTGGCCTTCGTTGCCCGGCGGCATGGGCATGATCCCGCCGATTTCCGTGCCGCCGGCGCTGATCATGGTGTAGGTCATCCCTTCCAGGGGCCCGTCCTTCAGTTCCCAGCCGAAGAGATCGCCATAAAAGCGCTTGGCCGCCGCCACGTCCGTGGTCATCAATTCGTTCCAGCTGAAAGCGCCGTGGGTCTTGTAGACGTCGATCATGGTTGACCTCCCTTGGATAAAACAGGTTAACTTCTACCTTCAACCGGCACGCGGCGTGGGCATTTCCTGAGCAGCAGGTTCGAGGTCGGGCAAAAAAAGAGTCGTGCAATGCTTGCGGAGCATCGTAAGTATGATTTAGATTAATACTTCCATAGCGCCTGGCAAGTCTCGGTGCAGAAAGGGCCTTAAAGCAGGAAGACGTCGAAAGATTTTACGGGCCATTCAGCGTCGCTCGGGAGGCAGGGCTGAGGATTCAGGGCAGCTTAATCCGAAGATTTCATGAACCTATGGATGCCCACTTGCTTGGATGCATGGGTTGCCTGTCTTAACGGAAGGTTCCGGCAAATGTGTCCGCTAAACCTTGGTGAGCGGCGCATTTCAAAAAAGGGCGCATACCCTCTTCCACCCGGCGGGCAAGCCCGCGGCATCCCTGTCGGCGTTATCCGGCGCTTGCGGTGGCATGTCTACCGCGGCGCCTTAGGGCCTGGCCTTAGCGGAAACCGTTCGCATCGCAAAACATGGCCGGCCGGAATTAAAAAGCGTTGACGGGAAGCCCCTCCTTCTTCCAGGCGCTGATGCCTCCCTTGAGGTAGGTCAGGTTGATGAAATAGTATTTCTTTTCCAGCAGATGCCGGATGGCTGCCGGGGCTTGTTTGGCCCGGATGTCATAAATGACCAGGATTTTGTCATCCGGCAGCATTGCGCTGTCCCTGTGGAACCGGTGGAGCGGGAGCACTTCGGTGGGCCCCTCGATCAGACCGAATTTCTGACGGGATTTATCATCCCGAATATCCACCAGAAGATAACGGGGATCCGAGCCGAGTTTTTCATAGAGTTCGCGAGAATCGATGGGTTTCGGAATTTTCCGATGGGCGTATTTAAAATTAAGGGACGCCAACATATTATGGCTTTTTTTCCAACCTGCCAGACCTTCCTTGTACCAATACACATTTTGATATCCCATGGCGACCGCCTGACCGGCGGCCATCTTGGACTTCACTCAGCCCGGCCCCTGGCAGTAGAAAACAAGGGCTTTGTCCATTCGTTGGGGTAGTGCGTCGGTGGATGTCATCTCTTCGGTGGGAATGCATACCGAGCCCGGGATGCGCTGCTCGTCGAACTCAACCTGGCTTAGGGTATACACGAGGAATGGTTTCTGGTCGGCTTTCAGCCATTCTTCCAACTCCGCGGTTGTGATAATCCGGTATGCCTCTGCCGCCTGGCAGAGCTGACTGCTGCCCACAAGCAGCACCAATCCTAAGGAAACCATCCAAGGCAAGTGAAACCTTCGCTGCATGTCCTATCTCCTTGTTTTGTAATGCCATCAGCGGTAGTGATATGAACGCGCTTATGCTCAAGCATGCCAAAAATGAGCCGACCCGTAAACGTTTTTCTACCATTGGATGGGGCTGGGGCCTTTAGATGAGAACGACCATCCACCGAAACGCATTGGCACCATAAGATCGGAGGTGTTCATGAGTGATGCCATCAACCATCAACGGGACGCTTTCGCCCGGCGACTGACCGATATTCTCAATTCCGGAGCCCTCAATCTGGCCATGGGCATCGGCTACCGGGTCCGTCTGTTCGATGTCATGGATGCCATGACGGCGCCCGCCACAGCGGCCGCTATTGCCGGGCGGGCCGGTCTCGATACCCGCTATGTCACCGAGTGGCTGGGGGTCATGGTGTGTGGCGGCGTGGTAGCGCATTCCCGGGCTGAGGACGGCCAGGATGTTTACCACCTGCCCGAGGCGCACGCCGACCTGATGACCCGGCGGGCCGGCAGTGCCAACCTGGGCGTCTATACCCAGGAGATTCCGCTGCTGACCCGATGCGTCCTGGACGAAGTGATCGCGGGTTTTCGGACGGGCGAGGGGATCGGTTACCATCATTATCCCCGGTTCCAGCATTTCATGGGGCAACTGGCGGATGCCAAGCACCGGGAGGTGCTGGTGCCGATTTTCCTGCCGTCAGTGGAAAAGGGTGCCCTGGTAGACCGGATGAAACAGGGCATCCGGGTGTGCGATCTGGGTTGCGCCGAAGGTGTGGCCCTGATGCTCATGGCCCAGGCCTATCCCCGCAGCGCTTTCGTGGGGCTGGACATATCTGCGGAAGCCCTGCAGAAAGCGCGGACCGCGGCCGAAACCAAGGGGCTGAACAATGTGACCTTCATGCATCAGGATGCCGCCGCGCTGGCGGCGACATCCGATCTTGCCGGGGCATTCGATTACGTGACGGCCTTCGACGCCATCCACGATCAGACCCAGCCTTTGGCGGCTCTTAGGGGGGTGCATACGCTATTAAAACCGGGCGGGGCATTTTCCATGGTGGACATTGCCGCCGGCAGCCGCCTGGCGGACAACCAGGACCACCCCATGGGACCGTTCCTCTACACGGTCAGCCTGATGCACTGCATGCCCGTAGGGCTGGTAAACGGCGGCACGGGGCTTGGCATGATGTGGGGCCGGGAGAAAGCCGTGGAAATGCTGGCCGCGGCGGGATTCGTGAGCGTCGAGGTGACCGAGATCCCTCAGGATGCGTTCAATCTTCATTTCTTCTGCCGCAAGTCGACGTCCTAGAATGCTCAATATCTGTGTTGTGCTTCATCCCTCGTCAGTGCAGCGTACTTCCGTACGCCGCCTTCCTCGGCATTTGCACGCCTTGATCTTGAGCATTCTAGGAAGTCGACTGCCCGGATGGGGATTTGTAAAAACAAATGAACAGAATACTTCCTGCCATACGATCGACAGGCCGGGCCATTCGGTTAGTTAGATCGCTTAGAAGAATTGTGTGATTGGGTTGCCACGCAAATCCAAGACCCCTCGGATCCTGGGCCCCTTGCGATGTGGCTGGTACTATTTCCTTCCAATACCGCCCGGTATGGCTGGCCTTGATTCCTGCCACCGCTTCCGGCGGCCCTCCGCCACCAGTTGCCCCCCGCCGCTGCCGCCCTCGGGGCCCAGGTCGATCACCCAGTTCGCGGGCTAGCTTGATGCGCTGGGCCTCGCCACCGGAGAGGGTCACGGCCGACTGGCCCAGCTTGATGTAGCCCAGGCCCACATCCATCAGGGTATCCAGGATAGCCCTGATCATGGGGTGACGGGCGAAAAGTTCGCGGGCCTGGCGCACCGACAGATCGAGGACATCGGCAATGGCGTGGCCCTTGTAGACGATTTCCAGGGTGGTATCGTTGAAGCGGCGGCCCCAGCAGGCCTCGCAGGGCGCATAGACATCCGCCAGAAAGGGCATCGCGCAAGTCAACAGCGCCGTGGGCGATATGAACCGGGTGGTCCAGCAGAACGCAGCCACGGCCGAAGAATCGGCCTCGGCCGCTCTCGCGCATCCCGCCCGTCATCCTATAGCGGCCGGGGTACGCGCCAACGCGCCCGCTTCGTGGTGGGGGGAGGCGCACCCTGTCTGGTGGCGCGGTTGACCGAAAGGCGCTTAAGGCAGCCGGTTAATCCAGCTGCCGCCCTGCAACCATTTTTCGTGCAACTTGGCCAACGCTCCGGTGCCTTGAAAAGTGGTCATGAAATTTTCGACCCAGTTGATGAGCAGGGTATCCTCTGGCATGGCAATGCCCAGCGGTTCGAATGTCAGGGGGGATTTACCCGCCGACAGTCCCTTGTCCTGGTGGCGGTAGGCCGCAAGGGCGCAGAAGGGGAGGTCGGCAACCATGACATCGGCTTTCTTTTGCAGGAGCAGACTTACGGCTTCGTCATAGCTGGCCGTCGGTATCAGGTTGGCCTTGGGCATGAGGTTTTGGGCAAACGTCGCGCTGGTGGAATTTTTCAAAGTGGCCACGGTCACCTCCGGCGCGTTCAGGCCGTTGGCATCCTGCAATTCGGAATAACGTGTCGCGATGGCCAGAATGCCTTTGCCGGAAACATAGTAGGGCCCGACGAAGGCGATTTTTTTATTTCGGGCCGGGGTGATGGTCATTCCCGATAGGATCATGTCAATCTTACCGGCTTCCAGTGCAGGCAACAACTCGGCGAAGGGCATGGTGGCAAATTGAATTTCGACCCCCAGGCCTTTGGCCAGGGCGGATGCAATATCCACATCCAGGCCAATCAATTCACCGTCTTTAGCCGTGGCGCTCATGGGCGGCTGCTGGCCGGTGGTGCCCACGATCAGGGTACCTCTTTCCATAATGCGGTCCAGGGCCGGGCCGGCGACGGCACACACGGCAGTCAGAACAACAAACAGGGCGACGAAGGTAAAGCGTAAGATGGTTTTGCGCATGGGGTGGCTCCTTGGTTAGGGATGTGGTTGGCGATACAAAGCGATGCTGAAACGGCGTCCATGATAGCCGATCCAAGCGGCGAAAAATACGATCACCACTGTGAATCGATGGATGTAAGGGGCGGCCTTGCACCGGAGATGGGCCTTTATGGGCAAACTTCGTCAAGCCGGGGTCAGTCCGGGGACAAGATGCTCGACGTTGCCCCTGCGGGGCCGTGGGCGGCTCGAATCCGGTCATGACGCAGGCCAGTGAGAGCCTTTCGCGGAGAGCCAATGGTGATCTCCTCCAGGGACCTGTTGCCAACAATAATCACCAGAATCCCGGGAACGGGGAATGCCGACAGTCGGTATTTTGCCTGAAGGCATCCGTTGCAGCGCCCTACATCTAATCGAATGAATGGATGGTTCTATCCCGTGCGGCCGGTCTTAGTCAAACACGCCGGCGCAAACCCGGTTGCGACCGGCCTGCTTCGCTTCGTAGAGTCGCGCATCGGCCGCCGCCACCAACTGGTTGTGGCCCACTTCGCCATCCGTGTGTTCATAGCATTGAAGGCCAATACTGGTGGTCACCGCAATCATCGTTTGCTTGTAGCGGAAGGTGTGCGATGCGATCGCCGCGCATAATTTTTCACAACAGCGCATCGCGGAGACGGGACCGGCTTCGGGTAAAATGAGGGCAAACTCATCGCCGCCGTAGCGGGCCAAGAGGTCGGACTGTCGTAGGTTGCTTCGGACCAAACCAACGAATGCCTTCAATATGGCATCGCCGGCCGGATGGCCATGATTGTCGTTGATGGCTTTGAACTGATCGATATCCAGCATGGCCAGGGACAAGCGTCGTTGGTAGCGTCGGGCGCGGCTCAGTTCCCGCTGAAGGGCGTCCAGAAAGAATTGTCGGTTAAAGGCCTGCGTCAATTCATCCACGGTCATCAGATGGTAGATGTCTTCGTGGAATTTAGTTTCGGCGTTGGTCCTGGACAGATATTTGAGAACGGTCTCGCCCAGATGAATTCGATCGCCGTCTTTCAGCACAGCGCTTTGCACCCGATATCCGTTGACAAAAATACCGTTGGTCGAGTTCAGGTCATAAACCGTGGTCACATTCTGGTCCACCGTGATCCTGGCGTGCCGTCGGGAGATGCTGTCTTCATCGAGATGGATGTCGCAGGTGAGGGAGCGCCCGATGGACAGGTTTTCCTCTTGCAGATAATAGGCCTTGCCGAGGCTGCTCCCGTAGACGATCACGAGGGCGGGTGGCACCGTGACGATACCCTCGTACAGATCGATCGGTCCCTCGATCGATATGGTTTCATTTTCCTTCATCATCACGTCCTAGGCCCGATGAGGCCATCCCCACCTTCTCTATCCCGGATAGGTCACGCGTTGGAGGCCTTCCGCGAAAGGCCTTCCGGCGCGCCGCGGTCGGCATGCCACCGCCAGCGCCGGACAAGGCCGACAGGGGGCCGCGGGCCGGCCCGCCAGGTGAACATGGTATGCGCTGCCTTCGGCAATGCGCCGCGCACCAAGGATTAGCGGACCCATGGGCCGTAACCTTCCCTCAAGACAGGGAACCAATGTATTTCAGCAAGTGGGCATCCATATTGTTACGCAATGTTCGGGCTAGCGTCAAACAACCTTCCCGATGGGTGAGTATAACGTTTAAGGGCAGAGCAATCAAATGATCCGGCCACCCGTTATCTTCCGGGTCTGGAAAATCCCCCCAGCGGGGGAGCGGAATCTGGATCCTGAATCAACCTACGCGTTGGGTTCATCCTGGCGATCACCATGCGTTCGTCCCCTTCATAAACAATTAAGAACCCATGGATTTCCGGCGGCTGGTCTCGGCGCCAGAGCGAGGGCACCCTGATTCGTCCATGATGGCCCTCTTGGACGGGGCTCTGGCGGCCATCCGGGGGCCAATCTGAATCGACACCCGGGCATGATGCTGGTCAGCGTGAGTCCCAAAGTTTTGTATTGACTTGTGGTGTGGACACCGATACTTGATAATCATTATCAAATAGTTTGTTATCGTGTTAAGAGGGCACATCCGGATGGTTGACCACGATCCCGACCAACGTTTTGCGACGATCGTGCAGAAATTGCGTGCATACCATTACAAGCTTACCCCCCAGCGTCTGGCGGTGGCCCGGATTCTGGCCAGGAGTAAGGGACACCCCACGGTCGAAGCCATCTACGACCAGTTGCAGGACGATTTTCCGACCATGAGCCTGGCGACCGTTTACCGCAACGTCATGCTGATGAAGTCCCTGGGGGAGGTTTTGGAACTTGGTTTTCCGGAAGGTGGCAATCGGTACGATGGCAATAGACCCTACCCCCATCCGCATGTCATATGCCTCCAGTGTAAAAAGATCCTGGATCCCGAGCTTCACCGTCTGAACGATTTAACCCGCGCAGTCACGGCTGCCAGTGGGTTTAAGGTGTTGACCCACCGGATGGACTTTTTCGGCATTTGTGGCGCGTGCCAATCCGAAACGCATTCCTGATAATTCCTTGGATGGGGTTGAGCAATGACCTCTGAGCATTATGTTCATCTTAAAATGCTCGCCAGCTGGTTGAGCGCGAATTTTCCATTATCAGACATGCGGAGGGCATTTTTCTCCCAACCGTGAACCGTTCCTGAAACATGATCCCAAGGCTTGCCGCTTTCCAATAGGGCCGAAGCCTTGCGGGGAGTTTCGAAATCGATTAAGGAACATCCCATGAGCCTTTCTAAACATTTATCCAGACCACGCTGCGGATGGAGGTGCGGCGCGGGGGTTCATCGACGGCCGCCCGGTCGTTTGCTCTAACCACTCAATTAGACGAACCTGCGGGGGCCGGCTTCCCCCAGACCCCGGGGTTCCCGCTAAGGAGATGCTTGAATGCCTGAAAAAAAGTTCAAAAAAGTGTGTAAATGTGAAAACTGTGGCAACGAAGCGGAAATGGTGATCACCTGCAGCCTGGAGGAGGAGGCCGTCTCGCCGCCGGCCGCAAGTCATGCCCCACCGGTTGAGAAGCATCAGGCCAAAGGGCATGGTGTCTGCACCCACTGTGGCAATGAGGCTGACATGTGGGTCGATCTCGAGGCCTGACGAGGCCACCCAAAGCACCAGCGGGGCCGGGCCGTCGGAAATACGGTCCGCTCTGCGGAAGACGCACGCGGTGCCCTCAGACGACCGCGCATGCATGCGGTCGGCGCGACCCCATCGTCTTGCCGACCGCAAAAATCCCCATACGGAATATCGTCTATCATCCATCGGGCAGGTTGACCCGAACGGCCTGCACACTTTGGTGAAACCAGCGCATACCGATCGAGGCCAGGAAGCATTATCGGTTTCGTCCAGGCCCTTTTTATCCAAACAACCGAATCAAGGAGGCATCAAATGGCAGCAGCATCCAAGCAGACACGCCGCAAAAAGGTGATCGAAGTTCTCAACAAGGCCCGTGCCATGGAATTGCAGGCCATCCATCAGTATATGAACCAACACTACAATCTCGATGATATGGATTACGGCGAACTGGCCGCCAAAATGAAGCTGATTGCCATCGACGAGATGCGGCATGCGGAAATGTTTGCCGAGCGCGTCAAAGAGCTGGGCGGTGAGCCGGTCACCGGTCATGACGGTAAGATCGCCAAGGGGCAGAAGGTGCAGGGGATGTTTCCTTTTGACGCCAACCTGGAGGACGATACCATCGACGTCTACAATCAGTTTGCCCTGGTGTGTCGCGACAACGGCGACAGCATCAGCATGAAGATCTTTGAAGATATCATCGACGAGGAACAAATCCACTTCAACTATTTCGACAACGTTGACGGTCATATCAAGAAACTGGGCGACACCTATTTGGCTAAAATCGCCGGGACGCCATCCTCCACCGGACTGGGGCCCAGTGGATTTGCGGTCAGTGGCGAGGGCGAATAATGCCAACAGGGTTGGACAAGGGGCCAGAGTTGGAAAAGGGGCAAGGTATGAAAAGACACGCGCATTCGCTCGCGGCTTGAGACGGCAACGGGCGTCCCATACCGCCCAATCGATCCACGCGAAACCGGGACACGGGTCTACGGCCCCCTCCCGGTTTCTTATTCGCGGCGGCGCCAGCTTGGTGACCATA
>JASFFM010000085.1:0-12543 GCA_050124295.1 Desulfobacterales bacterium
CGCGGTCCCTATCGGCGCTGACGACGAAACACGATCCAGGCCACCAGCAGCATGCCCAGGGCAAAACCCAACAGTTTGAGCGCTTGCGGCCATATGACGGACAGATCGCCCTCCCGGGCAAAAAGCGCCAGAAAGGCATCCAGCCCCCAGGCCAGGGGTGACATCTGGCTGATGTCGCGCATCAGGCGGGGCATGGCAAACACCGGCACCATCACGCCGCCAATGGCCGCGGCAATGACCACGGCGATGGCGCCGATCATGGAAGCCTGCTCGTAAGTCCGGGCAGCCACCCCCAGCAAAAGGCCGAAAGCGCTGGCGGCCAGAGCCACGCACAGCAAGACCACGGCGATGGCGCCATAGGCCTGACCCCATGCCAGTGGTGAGGCACCCAGCAGCGGCATCACGTAACGGCCGATCAGCAGCATGAGCGTAAACTGGGCCAGACAGACACCGACATAGGCCACCAGTTTCCCGCTCAGCAGGGTCAGCAAAGAGACCGGCAGCAGCCGCAGGCGCGTCATGATGCCGCTGGCGCGCTCCCGCACCAGCGCCCCGGAGAGCGGCAGGGCAATAAAAAATATTCCAAAAAGCCCCCAGGCCGGTACATTCTGCTGCACCGCGGTGGGGATCCGGGGGGTTTCACCCCGGCGGGCAAAGGTTTCTTCCAGCGCGATTAAGGGGCGCGCATCCCATTCCAGCGGTCTATTGGCCAGTTGATCCCGCAGACCGTTCGCCAGGGCGGGTCCCATGGCCTCTTCCAGGGCATCCGCCAGATGCCCGGGGAGCCCCTCGGCAAAGGCGGCCAGTTTCAACCGCGTTTCGACGCCGGCCAGGAGCCGCTGCAAGGCCTGGCTGACGGCGGAACGAAATGCCCCCCCGGACAGGGGATCGTAGTGGACCACGATTTCCGGCCGCGAACCCTCGACCGCAGGCGTCTTCGGCGCTTCCTGCCCCAGCATGGACCGGGCCGCCGTCCGGGCGCGTTCGCGCACCCCCTTGGAGAACCCGGGCGGAATCACCAGGCAGACCTGATAGTCACCCTCGGCGACCCTTGCCAGGGCGGCTGCTTCATCGATCGGCAGGCCCGCCAGCCGATCCACGGGGACGATACCCCCGGCCCCCGCCAGGCTTTCCCGCAGCATGGGGGGAATATCGCCCTGGTCCTGGTCGACCCACAGCAGCGCCACCGGTTCGTCGCCCATGGTTTTGAGAACATTCATCTGCACCGTGGAAACGACGATCACCAGCAGGGCCGGCATGAGAAAGAGCATCAGCAGGCCTGCCCGGTCCCGGCTCAGCAGGCGCCATTCATTCATGACCGATGTCAGCAGGCGATCCACGATAACGATCCCGATGGGTCAGTCGCGCAAGGCGCGGCCGGTTAGGCGTAAAAACAACTCCCCAAGGGAGCCTGCGCCCGGGTGGTTGGCCAGCAGATCCTTGGGCGGGCCCTCGGCAATGATGCGCCCGGCATCCATGATCGCCACCGTGTCGCACAAGGTTTCGGCCTCCTCCATGTAATGCGTGGTCACCACGATCGTGGTACCGTCCTGCTTTAGCACCGTCAGCAGGTCCATGATCATGGCCCGGGACTGGGCATCGACGCCCACGGTCGGCTCGTCCAGAAAGAGCAGACGCGGGGTATGAATGATGGCCACCGCCAGATTGGCGCGCCGTTGCATGCCCCCGGAAAACGTACCCGCCCGTTGGTCGGCCTGGGGCGTCAACCCCACCGCCGCCAGGCATTCCCCCACGCGGCGCTGCAGTGCATCGCCTTTGAGGCCGTACATCCGTCCGAAGTATTCGAGATTCTCGCGCGCCGAAAGGGCCTCGTACAGGGCGATCTCCTGTGGCGCCAGGCCGATGCTCGCGCGGTGGCGCCGACGATCCAGGGTGGCCGCGCGCCCCATGAGGAAAACCTGACCGGCGCTCGGCGCCATCAGGGTGCTGAGGATGGATATGGCCGTCGTCTTGCCGGCCCCGTTGGGCCCCAGGAGGCCCAGGATTTGACCCCGGACCACCTGCAGCGAAAAACCATCCAGCGCCCTGGCGGCGGCACCGGGATATTGCTTGACGATCCCCTCAGCCGCCAGCATGGGCGCGTCGCCACCCGCCTTGGAAATTCCAGGAACCATACGTCCTTCCGTGCGCACGGGGATCGAATGAATCTCCCCGGCCTCATCTAACCCGCATATTTCACGCGTTGGAGGCCTCCCGTACAAGGCCTTCCGGCGCGCCGCGGTCGGCATGCCACCCCAAGCGCCTGATGAGGCCGACAGGGATGCCGCGGGCTTGCCCGCCGGGTACAAAGGGTATGCGCCGCGTTCCGAAATGCGCCGCTCGCAACGGGTTGCCGGACACCTTTAGCGCAACCTTCCCTTAAGACCGGGAACCAATGCATCCAAGCGAGTTGGCCTCAATAGGGTCATGAAATGACCGGGCTAACTCCCCGCAAGGGGCTTGGAGCACGATCCTTCGTTGATTCCATTCCCTTTGGCCCGCACCGCGCATCAACGTGCCAGCAACAGCAATTCGCGATAGAGCGCCGCTTCCCGATCGGCGCACTCGCGCACGATGGCCGCCATGGCCGGATAGGAATCCTGAGGCCGGGCCCGACCTTTGCAGTTGCGCGCTCCCGAGACGGCGAACATTCGCCAGCGGTCGCCAATGGCCGTCATTTCGGCGGACAATTCCCGGAGCCGCGGGACCTCTAACACGTCGGCGGCCTGCTGCAAAAACGCGGCATAGATAAACCGGAAACCGGCCCCGCCGGTGCCGATTTCCTCCTGCATGCGAATGACTTGGCCCAGATAAAGCAAGGCCTTTTCCGACCCAAGTTTATCGGGCCAGCGCTCCATCTGGCGGGCCAGCTGTCGGATGCCCTTGACACCGATCAAGGGGATGGGGGCCTTGAGCATGGTCCGGCCGACCTCCCGCAGGCCGCCTCGCAGGGCCTGCGGCACATCAGCGGCCGGCGGCATGGATTCCACAAAATACATTTTCCCTTTGGGCGCCAGGGCCCCTTTGGCAAAACGCGCTTTCATGAGATCCCGGCGGTGGCAGGTCACCGGGGATTCAAAAATAGGATCGCTGATCCGGTAGTCATCACCCTGGCGACCGATAACCACCAGATTGTGCATATTGAAATGAAACCGATACGCCTGGGGAAAATAGGGCAGCCAGTAGCCCCCGGTCTGGCATCCCACCGGCACTCCCTCGGCCAGTTTGCGGTCCAGGGCCGCCATGGCCTTGCGGGGGTTGCCAAACCGCGTCATGCGCAGCCGCACGCCCAGGCGTTTGGTCAATCGTTTCATGATGCCACCGGTCGTGATGCGGTAGGTCGTCAAGGGAAGATGATTGAGGCGGATAAAAGGCAGATACCCGAAAAACAGTCCCGCGCCGATCCCGAAGGCCATGGATTCATTGATATCCAGGCCGTAGTGGGAAAGCATATTGGCGGCCACACCCGTCTCGCAATGGGCCGATTGCCGGTGTTCAAATGGGATTTCCATCATCATTCCGATGGGGCGTGAAGGTCAGGTCCGGTGTCGCGGGAATCGATGTCAGCTCCGTCACGCGAATGCCGAGGGCTTCGGCGTAGCGTTCCAAAAGGGCCGGTTTCAAGCGCCGGAAAGGCCCGGCTTTGAGATGCCGCCGGATGCGCCAGCGGTTGATCCCGACATATTTGGCCAGAAGCGCCGGCTGCATCTGATGCCGCGTCATATGCCAGGCCAGGGGGCTCAGTTCACCGGCCGCAACCCGCCCTCGGATGACCTCCAGTTCCTTGAGAATGCGCTCCCAGGCCTGACGCAAGGCCACGGTTTTGGGCTCCCAGCCAAAACTGGAAACGGTTTCGTAATCGCCATCCTCGCCCACGGCGTACACCACCTCGCGCAGGGGGCCTGCCAGGCCCACATCCTGGGGGACGTTTTCTTTGCGCATGGCGACTCCCGCTTGGTTACAAGGCCCGAAGGCGCGGTTCCCATAAGACCACCGATGGATCCGGACACCGTCCGACGACACGGACGGGCCAACAACCTAGACCGGGCCTTCGGCAGCGTTTCAAGGCCACGCGATCTTGCCAAAGCCGGGCACGGCTTGGCTGATCAGGAGACGGTGGCCAGGACGCCAGACGGGCCCGGATCTCCCGTGCTGCTCGGGCACCCATGGAAATGATTTATTTTTCCCGGCCCCCGCTGTTATCTGGAACCCTTGTGAGCGCCATTGAGCGATGTTGGCCGATCATCTATTGGCGATCCCCATCGATCCCAAAGACGGGTAAAAAAGTGGTCTAAATTAGCGCTCTTGCAGAATCACTGTCAACGTCTAATTGTGTTTAAATATCAAAAGATTCAGACCGGTCATTGACTTTTGAAGTCGAAGACGGCTTAATAGAATGCCGTTTTGTTGCCCAGTACCGCAAGGCTATCCACCGGCCATATTCAACCCAAGGAAATCGTGACCGCCATGGGCCGCGTAACATATGCCAGCCATGAAATTCAGCTGTCCGTGCCGTTTCACGACCTCGATCCCCTGCAGGTGGTCTGGCACGGCAACTACCTGAAATACTTCGATCGCGCCCGCTTTGCCCTGTTCGACCATTGCGGCGTGGATCTGCATGCCTATTCCAGAACCTCCGGGTTCCTTTTTCCGGTGACCCGCACCTCCACCAAACACATCCTCCCCCTGCGCTACCGCGACCATTTTATCGTGCGCACCGCGGTTCGGGAGGCGCATATCCGCATCGTGCTGGACTTTGAAATCCGGCGGCTGGGCGATGACCTGGTCACCACACGGGGACGCAGCGAGCAGGTATCCGTGAAATACCCCGGCGACGAATTGATGCTCCAAATTCCCCCGGAAATCGAAAGCGCCCTCACGGTTGCCCCTGCCAATGACGACGATTCCCTTTAAACAAGCCCTGCGCACCGGTTTCGAGCGTATGGCGGCCTGGTCGGACCTGCTGGACGACATCAATGTCTTTCCGGTGGCCGACGGCGACACCGGCCGTAACCTGCAGGTCAGCCTGATGCCGCTCAGGGCGGATCACCAAACAACCGATCGCGGACGCCTGACAACCCAACTGCTGCTTGCGGCGCGCGGCAATTCCGGCAATATCGCCACCCAGTTTTTCAGCGAATTTGGCCGCACACCGGAAACCTCCATGGCTCGGGCGGCCCACCGGGGCGCAATGGCCGCTTACCGGGCTGTGGGCAACCCCCGGGAAGGAACCATGCTGACCGTGTTTGACACCTTGGCGGCGCAGTTGGCCGATCGCCCCGAGGTGCAAAATACCGCCGACGTGAGCCACCTGCTGGGGTTTCTCCAGGCCGCCGTCCGCGAGAGTCGCCAGCGCCTGCCCGCCCTAAAGGCCGCTGGTGTGGTGGATGCCGGCGCCCTGGGCATGTTTCTTTTCTTCGAAGGTTTTTTCACCGCGCTGATCAACCGGGTCGCAGACTGCCGCTCCCCGGGACACTATTTCCCGGACAGCCTCCAAATCAGTACCGCTTTCCGCGCCCCGGAGGACCGGGGCTATTGTGTCGACACGGTCCTGCAGTCACACCCGGACATGGAGACCGTCTTGGAACGGCTTCAACCGGCCGTGGACAGCATGGTGGCCCTTTCCCATGGGGATATGATCAAACTGCATTTTCATACGGCCGATCGGGAAGCGGTGCGCCGCACCCTGGCGGCCGCCGGCGGCCTGCTGAGCTGGTCGGATGACGACCTGGCGCAGCAGGTCCGGTCTTTCCGGCGACGCGCCCCGCAGACCAGGGTGCACGTGGTCACCGATGGCGCCGCCTCCCTGACCCGTGCCGACCAGGCGCAATACGGGTTCACGATCCTGGACAGTTATATCGCCGGCAGCGGCTGGTCACGTCCCGAAACCCACCTGCGCGCCATGGATCTCTATCGCCGGATGCGCTCCGGCGAGCGCATTGCCACCGCCCAGGCCTCTCTGTTCGAGCGCCACCAGAACTACCAGCGACTCCTGGAGACCTACCCCGAGGTGCTCTATCTTTGTGTTGGATCGGCTTTCACCGGCAACTATGCAACGGCAAAGGCCTGGCAGGTCGACCACGATCCCCAAAACCATTTCCGGATCATCGATACCGGGGCCGCCTCGGGACGGCTGGCGGTGATGGTGCTGGCAGCCGCCCGCCTGGCCCAGCGCGGCGGCAGCCCTCGGGCCGTTGCCGCACTGGCGCAGACGTCGCTGACGATCTGCCGGGAGTACATCTTTATCGATCGATTGAAATATCTTGCCGCCGGCGGACGCCTGTCACGGCCCGGGGCCCTGGCGGGCGACCTGTTGCAGGTCAAACCGGTGATCAGCCCCCTGCCAACCGGGGCCCAAAAAATCGGTCGGGTCAAAAACCGGCGCCAACAGGTTCAATTCGCCCTGGATCGGCTGCACAAAGATCTCGCCGGGGCGACAACACCGCTGATTCTTCTGGAGTATTCGGACAATCGTGAATGGGTCGCGGCGGAAGTGCATGGCCGGCTGCAGACGCAATTTCCTTCGGCGGAGATCATTCTGCAGCCCCTCTCGCTGACCACCGGCGCCCACACCGGTCCGGGCACATGGGCCGTTGCCGTCCATCCGGACCCCGCAGGCCGCCTGGCCGCACTCTCGGCGGAGGGCTCCTCGAAAGGTGTCGGACAACCCCGAGCGCCATCGGAAGGGACCCCAGGATAACGCGATATGGATCAGTTAGAGCGTGACCTTATCGAAATGATCGCCAAAGCATGTGATATCCAGGATCCATTGCCCGACGATTTCGGGCCGGATGCCATGCTTATCGGACCGGAAAGCCCCCTGGGGCTGGACTCCCTGGATGCCGTCGAAATCATTGTCACGGTGCAGATGCGCTACGGTATTCGCATCGAAGCGGAGAAAATCGGCCGGTCCATTCTGCAATCCGTGGGAACCCTGGCGGATTTCATCCGCCGGGAAACCAACCCGGCCCAGAAAACTTAGGTTAACGCAAAACATAGTCCGGCGTTCAAAGGAGCATCCTATGCCACCCGGCCGAATCACGACGACCCTTGTGCTCTCAGCGTTTGTCGCGGTCACGGTGTGGGGCTGCTATCCCAAGCGCATAGGCCCCTCCGGCCCCGACGGCCGGCGCCTGACCTGGGCAGAGATGAATCGGGGGCAGCGCAAGGCCCACATGCGGCAAACTGTTCTGCCCATCGCCGGGGACATCTTTTCCTCCTGGCGCCCGGAACGCTACGGCCAGCTCGATTGCACCCTGTGCCACGGCCCGGGCGCCCGTCAAGACCATTTCGACATGCCCAGCGACCATCTCCCCCGTCTCAGCGGCAAGCTGCTTTTAGGGCCCGAATTCAGAAACCACCCCGATACCACGCGCTTGAAGCTGAACCGACTGGTGCCGGAGACAGCCGGCGCGCTGGGCTTGAAAACCTTCAGCCTCCTCACCCGCTGCGGCTTCGGTTGCTACTCCTGCCATTGGGGGCCCCAGGGACCCCTGTTCGGTAATTGACCATCGAGCAACCCCGCGGCCCCTCGGCCGTGATCGCAGGACAGTCTCAAACAACCGTCAAATGCATGAAACAGTGGGAAAAACGGCCGCTTTCAGGAATGAAGCACAGCAGCCGCTGTCCGGCGGAGAGTTCACCGGATTTGAAAAGGGCTTCCATGATCAGGTAAATCGAGGCGCTACCGACGTTGCCGGTGGTGGCAAGATTCGTGAACCATTTTGCATACGGAATTTCAAAACCCGCCGCTTGCATGCCGGCGTAAAATTTATCCCGGAAGAAGTGGGATGAATAGTGGGGCAGGAACCAATCCAGATCGGCCGCACGCAGCCCGTGCTTGCTGACGACCCGGGTCAGGGCCCGGCGCATGGTCGGCACGATTTCTCTTCCAAGCAGGCGGGCATCCTGGCGCACCGCAAGATAGTTGCGGCGGGCCGCCTCCCGGGCTGACGGGGCTGTCCGCCAGCCGGAAACCGTGTGGTCCGCGTTTTTCCACCCGCCGGCATACATGCACGTCTCCAGCTCACCGGCGAAGCTGATGTTCTCGATCCAATCCACCCGCAGGGAAATACCACGGGTGTTTCGTGCAGCAGACAGGAAAGCCGCCCCGGCCCCGTCGGAAAGCATCCAGCGTAAAAAGTCGGCGTCGAAAGCCAGGATCGGTTTTTTGGCCAGATCGGCTTCGGGATCGGCCGTCACCGAAAAAAAATCCGCCCGTAAAAAAGAGGAAGACAGCTCCGATCCGGTGGCCACGGCGTTGGTGGAAAGGCCCGCGGCAACATTCATGTAAGCATATTTCAGGGCCGTCATGCCGGCAATACAAATGCCTGCCGTGGTCACCGCATCGCAGGCCGGCAGGCCCAATTCGCCCATCACCATCAGGGCATGACCGGGCAGGAGCACGTCGGGGCTGGTGGTACCGCAACACAGGCAAGCGATATCCGCGGGCTCAAAGGCGTCATCGGGACGCAGCCGCCGCACGGCCTCCGCCGTCAATTGGGCGTTGTTGTGCGTGAAAGCACCGGTTTCCGGATCCAGAGCATAAAAGCGCTGTTTGATCTTGTTGTTGCGCAACATGATCGCTTTGGATCTGGAAGGAATGGCGTTGACCCGACCCAGCACATCTTCGATGTGATCGTTGTCCACCGGATCGTTGGGTAGAAAAGATGCCAGATCATTGATGTAGACGTTCATGACAGCCTCACGGGCGCCGCGTGCCGAGGGCACCCTTTATTAATTCGCCCCGGATCGCGCTCAAGGTTCGATCCGGTTGCTTGCAAAATAGGCCCTGGCCTTTTCGATGGGGGCCTTTTGCAACCGAATCGCCAGTTGGGCCCCCAGAGTTGCCAGGGGTGCCAGCACCCCTATGGCCACCAGCAGGTAGTAGAAAAAAAAGCGCACGCGCCGCTGGCGAGCCGGCGCCCCGGGGCCGCCTCGGCGGCGAATGAAGCGCGCCCAGATGCGAAATATCTTCTGGATGCGATGCTCGAAAATAATATAGGCCGGCTCGACCCGCACAGCACCCACCGCGTTGAGCACCCGCTGATCGAGGGCGGCGATATCGCGCTGCAGCGCCTTGCGCAGAATGACGCCAAAGCGGAAAGCACCCCGAATATCGGCCGCGTCGACCCCGGGCCGGGGAAAAATGCGCAGGAAGCGGTCTTTGCGGCCCGTCAACATCCAGTAGGCAATCGTGACCACCCCCACCAAGTTGCTGGCCCGGTCCCCCAGAACGATGTTGCCCACCAGGCAACCGCCCAGATCACGGATCTTCCGTTTGACGCGCTCCTGGGCCAGCAGCCACATGTTGCGGCAACCGATCACGGTAACCACGGGGGTTCCCTCGAATAGCCGTCGGGCTTCGGGGGATTGCAGGAAAGCCTGGACCGGGAGGGAGGGCGCCAGATACCACACCTGGTAGGCCAGGATAATCAGATCGAAGGCGGCATCCTGATCGAGATCAAGCGGCGCCAGCCGGCAGGGCACGCCCTCGACCGATTCCGGAAAGACATCACAGAAGCGTTGCGTCGTCCAGGGAAAAGGGTAGTCGAGCTGCGGTTTCAAGGCTATCCTGGTGATCCGGAGGGTCTTGTCGGATGCCAGAGGGCCCAGAATGGATTCAAGGATATCCGACAGCTGGCCGGTCTGGGAATAATGAACAACAAGCACCTTTTTCATCGCCGTTCAGCCCGGTGTCCTTCCTGGCAGCGCCCCCGCGGTTGCATTCAGCGGAGACCGACCTCGTCTTTTTCAAGGAGCAAGCGCCTCATCACGGGAAGCGCTCCCAGCGTTGTGCAGCAGGCCGCCTTGGGGCGGCCTGCCCGGATGGGTCTTCCCCTCGGTATTGACGCGCCCTGTCGCAACGATTGCCCAGAGCGTCCCCGCAAACTATTGTCCGAAGCGTTCACCCAAGCCAACGGTCGCCTTGAGGTTGCCCCTTGCCCATCAAAGGTCACCCGGATCAATTGGCGGGATAATTGTTTTTCCAGCATAGGGGATCCGAAGCGAGGTAGTCTCCGGTCATTTGAAATGCGGCACCCCGGCAGCCATAGCATTCGGCCGCCCGATCGCAGTCCCCACAGGGGCCCTTGATCGTCTCGCGGTGACGCTTCAGGTTTTGAATCACTTGGCTGTTTTGCAGTATGTCCGCCAGGGGGGTTTCGCGGATATTCCCCACCGATAGGGTAACGCCCACGCAGGGAAGCACGTCTCCCCGGGCCGTCACCAGGCAGGAAAAACGGTGCCGCAGGCATTTGGTGCCCACCAAGGGCGGCTGCGGCTCCCAGCGGTGGCCATAGCGCTCCCGGTCCAAGCGGGCGATCTCCTCGAAAAGCCGCTCCAGATCCAGTGGTGACAGGTAAAGTTCGGGATGGTCCACCGCATTGGCCTGGGGGGTGATTATTTCAAAATAGGGGGCGATCCCCTGATCGCGCAGCCACCGCCACATGGGCACAATTTCGTCATGGTTGTCCCGACTAATGACCGTGCTGACGGCCAGGAAAAGGTCCTCGGACGGGTAACCGACCTGCTGCAAGTGCCTCAGGGCTTGGTGAATCTGCCGATAACTGCCCTTTACCCCCGTGAGACGATCCTGGGTCGTTTCGTCGAAGGAATTCATTTTTAGCACGACCCTGACGGACTGGGCGGCAAGGGTGCGGGCGAAGGACGCGGAAATACCCGACCCGTTGGTGAACATTTCCACCACCAGTCCCCGGCCGCGGATAAAGGCGATCATCTCCACAATATGGGGGTAAATGGTCGGCTCTCCGCCCAGGATGATTATTTTTCGCGCTCCCAGGGCTTCGGCCTGCACGATCACGTTCCTGATTTCAGCCCGCGAGAGTTCATCCGCCAAATCCGGCTGACGGGGAACGTAGCAATAGGGACAACGATAGTTGCACCGTCGGCTGAACTCGATTTCCATCGACAACAGCCCACCACGTTTGGCCGTCTCCTCGATATCCCGGAGAGGAAATTCAAAATCCGATGTCTGGATAGAACAACTGCCCATAATGGAAATCCCGTGATTATTCCATCAAAAAGGCCCCCGCAGGGACCGTAAGGATCTGGCGTAGCGTAAACCCATCACCACCCGGATGATACCACGCATGCAGGGACCTGGTCTACCGCCCGGCTGCGCCCGGGCCAGCGCTCGATGCTGCACTATTGGCGCTGCGGTGCGGTTTGCATCCCTGCTAAGCGCGCCTTGGCTAGGGGCTTTCAAGTAATCGCGCCAGGGCTGCCGCAAGGTCCGGATGGCTGCGTTTCAGCACCTCGTAGTGACGCCGGGCCTGTTCGTGACGGCCGAGGCCGCTTAGCACCAACGCCATATTGAACCGCGGCGCCGTCATGTCGGGCGCCACGCGCAGGGCGTTTTCCCAGGCCATGAGGGCCCGGTCATACTGTTGAAGCCCGTCGTAACTGTTTCCCAAGTTGTACCAGGCCTCGCCATCGTCGGGGGCGATCTGCACCACCGCCCGGAAAGCTGTTGCAGCCGCCTCGTACCGGGATTGCTCTCCCAGAATAACCCCCTTATTGTAATAGGCCTTAGCATAGCCGGGGTCAAGTCGGATGGCAGATTCAAAGGCTTCAAGAGCCCTATTCATCTCCTGGAGCTGGAGGTGGCATAACCCGATATTGAAATAGGCGTTTTCATCTTCGCCGCTCAGGTCCATGGCCAGATAATAAGCCCGGATGGCGGCCGCAAAACGCCCTTCCATCGTCAGATGGTTGCCGGTGGCAAACCAGTCGACCCCGTGCGGTGCCATGGGGTCACTGGCCCCCTGTTCTTGCTCGGGAATCATCAGGGCAATCAGCTCCGGATGGCCGCCGACACGCGCCAGATGAAGGGGGGTCTGACCCCGCCGGTCAGCCAGGCTGATATCGGCGCCATGGTCGATCAATAGCGCACTCATCTCCCTAAACCCCTTGAAAACCGCCAAATGGAGCGGGGTGCGCCCATCCTTGTCGCGGGCGTCTACGGCCAGGCCCGCCCGGATCAACAGCCGGGCGACATCCACGGCATTGCTGTTGGCTGCCAGATGCAGGAGGGTTTCGCCCTTGTACCCTTTTTGCCGGGGATTCGACCCGCCCTCGACCATCTGCTGAAAAAGCACAGGGTCGTTGTTTCGCACCGCATCCTGGATAAAGGGGCCACAACCCACGAGCAAACAAAGGGCGCCGATCCAGACGAGCAAGGCGCTGCCCCGTCGCCCGGATCCAGGTGGCCGGTGGTTTTGATGGGCGATACTTTTGGTTGATGAACGCATTAGTCCATTATAGAGGCAGGGACCGGGTAAGCAAATGGAATCCTCGGGATCAAGCTCTCAACAGATCTGATTGTCCGCTACGGTCTGCTGCAGTCTCTCAAATTCGCGGGCGTAGGCCGCCGCGTTGGGCAGTGCGAACGTCTCTCCGCTGGGGGACATGGAAACTGGATCGGTTTTTTTGGGGTCGGCCATGGTCACGTTCCTTTCCTGGCGTTCAATCGTAGAGGTTGCCGGTCAGGCACTGTCCGCCGGGCCGGCCCATGGAAAAAGA
>JASFFM010000086.1:0-12389 GCA_050124295.1 Desulfobacterales bacterium
GGCAAGCTCCAGGCGGATAAACCACAGATGCAGCCCCATGGCCACACAGAGCGGCGGCACGATGATGGGCAGTGTCAGCAGAACGGAAATGAGGTCTTTGCCCCTGAAATCAAACAGGCCCAGGGCTCGCCCCGCCGGAACGGCAATCACGATCGCCACCAAAGCCGTGAGTATCCCCACCAGCGCACTGTGGCCGATAGCCGCCAACACCTGGGCGGCGGTGGTGGAGGTGATATAGGTCCAGGCGCGCATGCCCCAAGCCTGCGGCCAAAGGTCGGGGAAAAACCAGCGCTCTGAAAAGGACCACAAAAACAGGGGCACAAACGGTAACCCCACCAGGCCTACCACCATGAGCCCCGTCAACCGGCGCAAGGATTTGGTCATAATATCAACCCCCGCCTGCGGGCCGCCTTGGTCATGATTTGGGCCAGGATGACGGCCGCCATGACCACCAGCGCGATGACAATGCCGGTGGCGATACCTTCCGGGCGGGCCAGCAGGTCGATATCACTGTAATTTTTATAGGCCCACACCGGCAGGGTCATGGGATAGGTTCGGCCCAAAAGAAAGGGCACTTCAAAGGCGCCGAACGTAAAGGCAAACACAATCAGGCTGGAGGCGCCCAGAGCCGGGAAGATAATCGGCAGGGTAATAAAGCGAAACCGCTGCCAGGCGCCGGCCTTCAGGGTCCGCCCCACATCCAGCAGTTCATTGCCGGAATGGCGCAGGGTGGCCAGAATCATCAGGGTAATAAATGGAATCTCCTTCCATACGTAAGCCAGAATAATCCCAACGCCCCAGGTATCATTGACCAGCAGAGGAAAATCCGAAGGGCTCGCAATCCAACCGAGCGCCACCGCCGCCCGGGCGAACAGTCCGGTCGGCGCCAGCATGAACATGGCCGCGACGGCGATGACCAGATGGGGGACGGTCAAAGGGATCTGAAATATGAAGTGAATCACCCGGTGGCGTTCCACCAGGGCCACCAGCACGAGCGCGGCAACGACACTCAGGCCAGCGGCAATAATGGTTGAAACGCCGGCTATATATAAGGTCAACCAGAAACTCTGCAAAAAATCAGGATCGGCCAGCACCAGCGCGAAATGACCCCAGGACAACGCCCCCAGTCCCGCTCCGGGAAGATACCCCAGCGCCTGAACCATACCCAGGAGAAGACCACCGCCGAACAACAGCAGGACCACCGCCAAGGCCGGGGACAGAAGCAGCGCCAGCGTGCCCGATCCCGGCGCCGGTCGCGTGCGGGCGTCCCCTGCGATGGATGACCGAGGGATCATTAGCGTCCTTTCAGAACGTGCTGTTCCCAACCCTTTTCCAATTGGATAAGGATCTCCGATGGTGGTTCCGGGAGCTGGTGCGACTGCAGTTCGCTATCGCCTAAGGTTGCCACACCGCGGGGTCGTTGCTCGAAGCGCATCCGCCACTCCGCCGGGAGCCGCGTCGGATCAATGGCCGGAAAATCCCCCCAGATATCGGGATCGGCCTTTTTAAGCTGCGCTTCCGGCGACAGCAGGAAGTTGGCCACCACCATGGCGCCGGCCGTGTCCGAGGCATTGTAGGGGATCGCCACAAAATGGGTGTTGGCGATCGTGCCCTCCTCAAACACATAGGTCCGAACGGTGCCCGGAAAAAGACCGTCGATGATATTCCGCGAAGCCTCCGCCTGGTGGTAGGAAAACGAGAAATCCACCTCCCCGTCCGCAAAAAGGGTATGCATACGTACCGGCGATTCGGGGTAGGTTCGGCCCTCTCGCCAGAGGGCCGGCGCCAGCTCTTTCAGGACCCGGTAGGTTTCAGACGCCGCCGCATCAAAGGCGCTCTGGTCGAAGGGTTGTTGCCAGCGCGCGACGTCCCCGGAGACATGATAGAAAATGTGACGGACAAATACCGAACCGGTAAAATCAGGCGGCGCCGGATAGGCGAAACGCCCGGGATGCGCGCGGATCCAGCGGAGCAGATCCCCCACCGTACGGGGTGGCTGGGGCACCCGTGCGGTGTCGTAGATCATGACCACCTGGGCACTACCCCAGGGGGACTCCAAGCCCTCGACCGGTTCGCCAAAATCATTGTAGACCGAAGGCCGCTCCCAGTTCACCAGCCGCTGGTTGGGCAGCCGATCCGCAAAAGGGCCGTAAAGTAGGCCGTTACGCTTGCAGGTCCGGAAATTTTCGCCGTTGATCCACATCAGGTCCACGCTCCCGCCGCTGTTTTTGCCGGCCTGCTTCTCGATCACCAGTTTGCCAACCACCTCGGCGATATCCTGGACCGGTGCCTGGCGCAGGGTGATTCCGTAGCGCGTCTTCAGTCCTTCGGCCACGTAGCCGTTGACGTAGGCGTTGGCCGCCGGAGAGCCGCCCCACATGAACCAGTCCACCGTCTGTCCCCGGGCCTCGGCCACAATTTCTTTCCAAGAACGCTCCTGGGCATCGGCCGCACCAACCAGGGCCATCGCCAAAAACACGATCAGCCCCGCTGTCCAACAGGTATTCCTTCGGGTTCCAGAAGATCTTCGCATTCCGATCCTTTCTTCAGCTTTTCCTGCCGTTGGGGTGTCCTTCATCCGCAATGCTTTGAAGTGGCTTTAGGATCGCCGGTCCGCATTTATCCGCGCAGGTCCATCGATGCCATGGGCGATGGTAAAGATTGAGCAAGTGCATGCATTAGTGATGACCATCGATCAAAGCGGTGTTTAGATTTCGTGCTCGTGTAACAAGGTCCTGGCCTCCAGAAGTCCGAATGCACAAGCAGGGAATTGATAGCGCGCCAGGCTTATATTTGTCAACACGCTGTTATTGCACATAAATTCGGTCAATTTTTCCGGCATCCAAACGGTCAGGCTTCGCCACGGAACTTCTTTATAATTTTAGGAATGAAGAAAGAAAAAATAAACAAGCCGATCGAAAAAAAGACCTTGAAAGACAGGAGCTGGCCCCAGTCACCGGAAGCCCAGACATCTTTCAGGGTTCCGATGAAAAAGGTGAAGATAAATGTTCCCACGAGAATTCCCAGCCCGGTTCCGAAGACGTAATCGCGGAAACTGACACTGGTCAACCCCATGCCGAAATTCATCGGTGTGAACGGGAAATAGACCAGCCGCAAATAGAGCACCGTGGCAAATCCATTACGCTGGATGGCATCATCATATTTTTTCAGTTTATCGCCGATCAGAGAGGCGGCAAATTCCCGCCCCAGGGTCCGGCCGATCAAAAAGGCCAGACTGGCGCCCAGCATGGCCCCGATCCAGACGTAGACAAATCCCCAATAGGCGCCGAAGATCGCCGCCCCCAACCCCGTCAAAAGGGTTCCCGGAACGAACAGGCATACCCCGGCCGTATAGACGACGATAAAAACCACCGGCGCCCAAATACCGACCGTGCTCAAAAACTGCTGCAAGGCTTCGGCCGTGAGATAATTCTTCACCGGAGAATAGCGCACCAGTACGATGGCCGCGACGATAAACAGAAGAAATAGACCCGCCTTGAAAACGGCGCTTCGGCGGCTGGTAGATTTCTCTGGGGTAGGATTATCCATGCCCGGCTCTCCTATGATGGCGTTGTCCCGGCCGCCAAATCCAGCTGGCCAAACGCTGGGCGCCGAGGGACGATGGCTTGGCTTGTCTCCGGTTAGTCCTTTAGATCACAATCCTGCAGGCATTTATCCTGCTCGAGGCTGCAGGCCCGGCCTTTTAGGTTGAAAAACAGTTTGAGGCCCTTCCTCATCCGCTCGGAGAAAATCTTCGGTGCCAGAACATTTCCGGCCACGCGCTTGTTAATCTCTCCCAGGGTGGGGTAAGGATGCACGGCCGAAGCCAGGGTGGACAACTTGGTCTTTGCATTCAAGACGGCCACCCATTCGCTGATCAGGTCGCCGGCATGGAGACCCAGAATCTGAATACCGATGGGTTTCTCCTTTTCATCGAGCAGCATTTTAAGCTGTCCGGTGCGCTCTTCTTCGGCCAAGCTGCGATCGTTGTTCTTGAAGGCTTCCGTCCAGACCGTATAATCGATCCCCGCCGTTTGGGCCGCCTTCTCGTTCATTCCAATGCTGGCCAGTTCCGGATCCGTGTAGGTGCACCAGGGCAGATGGGTATAATCCGCCTTGCGGGGCAGCCGAAACACCGCATTGGCAATGACGATGCCGCCCTCGTACCCGGCGGCATGGGTGAACTGGTAACCCCCGTTGATATCGCCGGCGGCAAAAATGTGCTTGCGCGAGGTGCGCATGCGGTTGTCCACCTTGATCCCCCCCCGGTCAAAGTCCACGCCAATGGCTTCCAGGCCCAACCCGTTGACGTTGGGGGTCCGGCCGATGGCCACCAGAACCGCCTCGGCATTGAGTGCCTCTGGGCTGCCCTCCGAGGGCTTGATGGAAACCACCTTGCGCCCATTTTCTTCACGAACGCCAACGACGGTGGCATTCAGATGAAAACGAATGCCTTCGTTTTCCAATACCGCCATCACCGCTTCGGCCATGTCCTTGTCTTCCTTGCCCAGAATCTGGGGGGCCATATCCACCACCGTCACCGCACTGCCCAGGCGGGCGAAGGCCTGCGCCATTTCGATGCCGATGGGTCCCCCGCCCAGAACGATCATGGAAGAGGGCAGCTTGTCCATGTAAAAAATTTCCCGGTTGGTGAGGTGCCCCGTTTCCCTTAATCCTTCAATCGGGGGAACGATCGGCGAGGAACCGGTGGCGATCACCCAGGTCTTGGCGGAACGGGAATGGCCCTCGATGCGCACGGTGTGGGCGTCCCTAAAATGGGCTTCTCCGAATTCGACCTTAGCGCCCAGAGCGCAGAAGCGTTCGACGGAATCATGCACCTGGATTGTGGCCACAACGGATCGGATACGGTCGGCTATCTTTCGGAAATCGACCGGTGGCACGTCGACAGAAGGCAGACCATATAGACTGGCATGCTTGATGGCATGATACACCCGGGCCGATTTGATCAGCGTTTTGCTGGGAACGCAGCCGTAATGCAGACAATCGCCGCCCAGGGCATGTTCCCTTTCGATGAGCAACGTTTTGGCACCCAGCTGGGCGGCTCCGGAAGCCACGGTCAGGCCGGCCGCGCCCCCACCGATGATGCCGATATCGTAATCAAATTGTGCCATAGCGACTCCCTGTTGATCATCCGGCCGTCAAACGCGGCCGGCCATCGTCTCAGGCCCCGTTCAAGGACCAGTCGTAATCCAGATATTTCACGCGCATCTGGCCTGATCGTTCCTGCAAACGTTTGAGCAGTGGCCCCTCGGCGTATTTTTCAAAGAACCCCAAGGGATCGTCGTTAAAATCTTCACTGAACCACTTGAAAATCCGGCTGACGTATAAGGTATCCCCTTCGATCCGGTAACTGGTGGGATCGTTGATGAAAGACCGCGTGGTATGATCGAGCTGGCGGTCGAGCTCGCGGCCGTTGAAGGGAACGTTATAGAGCGGAGGGCAGCTCTTGGCGGCACAATTGATGGCAAAATGAACCCGTGGATCTTTGAACTGCGGCCGCAGAATATCGTGTTCGATTTCATCCAGCGTCAATAGTCCACCATCGATCCGTGCGATTTTTTTCTTCCAGGGGCTCTGCCACAGGCTGCCCGTGTCCTTGATGGAATCGATACCGGGATAATGATCGAGAATCAGCTTGATCGTCCAGGCATTGTAGGCATTGGCATAGAAAGCGAACCGCTCCTGCTCCGCCAGCTTGTCCGGATCAATGCCCGCCAGTTGGTCGAGATAGGCCTCCAACTGCGCTTTCTCCGTTTTAAATCCGGTATAATCAACCACGCCGCCTTTGACGTATTTTTGCAGCAATTGGGCGTATGGACGATGATCAACCGTCGACTCGACCGCTGCGAGCGATCGCGGTGCGAGAAGAAAAAGGCTGAACACCAGTATCGGGAACAGGGCCAGGATGGACAAGACAGATTTCATTGGATCGATCTCCTTTTATCCCCCGCGGGCCGGAATTCATCACCGCACCCGCCTTTGACCGGCTGAATGGGGTTCACGAGAGGGTCGCGGCATGGTGACAAGCCTCACTGCCGATTCAGCCGCCATCGACCAGGCCAACAAGAGCGCGCATGCATGAGGGGTGCACTAAAGTATCCAACGGCGGATAGGATGTCAATTGGTCGCTTCAAAAGATTAAAATTGACACGGGTCCCTTAAGGAGCGCGCCTTGACCCAAAGCAACCCTCGGGGGGGTGCGCCGGCATCATGGTTGCCATCTTAAGTGGGCGCTGGCCCTATCGATCGGTCGCCACCCGTCATGCTTCTGACGACGGATTGATTTTTCGTCCCGTTTCTCCTATGTTGATGCGTTATTAATTCGTGGGTGAGGAACCGACATGAAGAAATTTCTATCCCAGCATCCCTACACCATCACCAGTGTCATTTTCCTTGTCCTGCTGTATATCGGTTTTTTTCACTTGAACTGGCGCAAAGACGACTTGATGTTCATGCTACTGCTGTATTTTATCGTCACCCTCAGCATCCGGCTGGACGAAATCTCCCGGCAGCTCGGCTCCGGACGGGAGGCCGCGGGCGGAACCGAAGAAAATGTGCTCTCCGTTTTGCAGGAAATTCGCTTGACCTTGAAGGAAACCAACCGCCGCTTGAAAGACATCCAAGACCGTTGGAGCCACCCCCCGGACGCTTGAGGCTGCACCGAAACAGAACATCTTCCCCTGATTTTCCGTTGTCCGCCCCGGACATGTTCGTTGCCCTCAAGACCAGGAACCCGCGAGGCGTCGCGCCACCCAAAATCGAAGCCCTCGAGGCCCTTGCGGGCCAAAAGAGACCTACCGGGCACCCCTCGGGAACTGACCATCCTCACCACCCAGGTCCGGGCGCTGATTCGTCTCAACAGTGGGCAATGGGTCGTGGATCACCGCCCTCAATGGCTGCGGGAGGGGGCGTTATCGTCGCCCGGGCCGTCATCTACGCGTCCTGAAACGGCATCCTGCGCCCGGGTTCCGAAATCGGCGCGACACCGCAGGCCGTTGCCTCCGTTTGGCGGCAGGCCGGCCCCAACGATCAACGTCGAGCCCCTGAATGGCCTCATGGATACAGGTCAACCGCATCCTTCAGATCATGTACACGAAGCGTCTCACCCGATGGTGACGGACGATGATATCCCAGGGGCCTTTGCAAAGCCCATCGGCCTCCGGCGCGATCGGAGCTAATGCGCATCGCTAAACCACGGGGTCGGTTCACCCGCAACCGCCGATGGGGAACACTTCCGGCGTGATTTTCGATGGGCTGACAGGCATCGGATTCATCTTTCGGATCCGGTTGAAACGCCGTCCGCACGGCTTGACATCATCAGAACAAATCTATATTTCTCAACGTAAATAAGATGTTAAGATTGTGTCTGCACGCAATAAACACCCCTTAGGTCTATTTCCCAGATGACTTGCGCAATGCGACCACCGGTTATCATTGTCGATCGCCCTTCGATCTATCGGCTAGGGTCCAAACCAATCCGATATCCCTAACGGCCTGCCTTCGGCCGGGTCCCCAAAACCCCCGGCCGATGCCTTCGCTCTCATTCATGAAACCTATGATTTTAGTATTGCGCCGGCAAGTCCAAGGGGCTTCCGCCGCATCGAGGAAGCCTGTTGCCACCAAGCCACCATGGTTGAGATTTGCAGCCAAACCCGATCCATGATACAGGATGCCCGCCCAAAGCGCGATTGTTCCCCGGCGAGGCTCGGCGAAGCGATCCGCCGGCCTCGCGGCTTCCTTAAAAAGCCGCTTACGATTTTGCAAATGGAGGAGAAAACGCATGATCCACGTCGAAGGGCTGACCAAATACTACGATGATTTGTGTGCCGTCGACCACATCGACGTCGACATTTCCAAGGGAGAAATTATCGGACTCCTGGGTCCCAACGGCGCCGGCAAGACCACGACCCTGCGCATGCTGACCGGCTATTTCAAACCCTCGGCCGGCCAGGTCAAAATCAAAAACATCGATATTCAGGAGGATATCGTTGCGATCAAGCGCCTCATCGGCTATCTGCCGGAGTCAGCCCCCCTCTACCCTGGCATGCTGGTCTTCGACTACCTCGACTATGTGGCCAGCATCCGCGAACTGACCGGAAACGCTAAAACGGCACGCATCCGCCGCCTGGTCGATCTCTGCGGACTGCAGGGGATCATGCACAAAACCATCGGCGAACTGTCCAAAGGCTTAAAACAGCGGGTGGGGCTGGCCCATGCCATGATGAGCGATCCCGAGATTCTCATTCTGGACGAGCCCACATCCGGTCTGGATCCCAACCAAATCGTCGAGATCCGCGACATCATCCGGGAAATCGGCCGGGAAAAAACAGTGATTCTGTCCACCCATATCCTCACGGAGGCCGAGGCCACCTGTGACCGCATTGTCATTATCCACCAGGGCCGCATCGTGGCGGACGACCGGACCGAAAACCTGAAGCAGTCCGGGAGCCGATCGCGTTACATCCATCTAGCGCTGCAGAAGGCCGAACCGGACGAAGCCCTCGACCTGTTGAACGGCATTGAGGGCATCACCGCGGCCCAAGCCTCGCCTTCCAACGGGAACGATGCCCTGCGACTGGTTTTGACCAGCCAGGGTGACCATGACCTGCGACCGGCCGTCTACGCCGCCATCAAGGCCACGGATTGGATCATGGTGGAATTTGTGCAGCAAACCAAAAATCTGGAAACCATTTTCCGCGAATTGACCAAGGAGAACTGACATGCATCAGGTGTCCCACATCATGGGCAAAGAGTTGAAAGACTTTTTCATCTCGCCCATCGCCTATATCGTTATATCGGTCTTCCTTCTGGTAACGGGCTGGTTGTTCTTTTCGACCTTTTTCGTGTTCGATCAAGCCGATCTGCGCAATTTTTTCAATCTGCTTCCGATGACATTCGCTTTTGTCGTGCCGGCGATCACGATGCGGCTCTTTGCCGAAGAGTTGAATACCGGATCTTATGAGACCCTCCTGACGCTGCCGGTCACCTTCCGGGAAATCATCATCGGTAAATTCCTGGCCGGGGTTGTCTTCGTCGGCGCCATTCTCGTGCCGACCCTTTCCTACCCGGTGTTTATAAGCCTGATGGGAGAATTGGACTGGGGACCGGTGATCGGCGGTTATGCCGGGGCGCTCATGCTGGGCGCCGCCTTCACGGCCATTGGCCTGTTCGCTTCGGCCTTGACGCGCAATCAGATCATCGCCTTTATTCTGGGCGCCGTGATCTGTTTTGCGTTGACCACGATGGACCGCATGCTTTTTTTCTTTCCCCCCCCCTTGCTCAACGTCGTCAACTACCTCGGGGCCAGTTCGCATTTTCAGAATGTGGCCAAAGGGATCATCGACTCGCGGGACATTCTCTATTTTTTGAGTCTGGTCTTCCTCGGATTATACGCAGCCCACCTCGCAATGCAGGAAAAGAAATAAGAAGGAGTCGGCCATGGCGACGCGAACCTATGAAAAATATATCAAATTCACCCTTTACCTGCTGGTGCTGGTCCTGCTCAATATTGCCGGGCTGACCCTTTTTTTCCGCTGGGACCTGACAACCAACCGCATCTATTCCCTTTCGGAAACCAGCCAAAGGGTCGTGGCGACACTAGAGGAGCCGCTCACCATCAAGGTCTTTTTCACCAAAAACCTGCCGGCCCCCTACAACAATACCGAACGCTATCTGCGAGACCTGCTTGAAGAATACGCCCTGCATGCCAATCGCAATTTCAATTACCGCTTCTACGATGTGAGCCCTCAAGAGGGCGACGTCAGCCTGCAGGCCAGCGACAACCAGCAGCAGGCCAGCGATTACGGCATCACGCCGGTTCAAATCCAGGCCATTGAAGAGGACGAAGTCAAATTCAAACGGGCCTACATGGGCCTGGCGCTGATTCATGGTGATGTGGTCGAACAGATTCCCACGATCACGACCATCGATGGTCTGGAGTATAAACTGACCACCGCCATTCAAAAATTGAACAACAAAACCAGTGCGTTTCTCAGCCTGCAGGACAATATTAAGGTCACCCTGTTCCTATCCTCATCCCTCGAGGGTGTCGCCCAGTATATGGGCCTGGAGGAATTGCCCACCTTCGCCGATAGCCTGCAAGAGATCATCGCGCGCGTCAATGCCAAAACCTACAACAAACTGACCTACCGCCACATCGATCCCTCCCAGGAGCCGGAAGGCGAAGAACTTTCTCAAAAATACAGCGTCATGAAAATCAACTGGCCGGCCATACCGGAAGCCAATCTCAGCGCCGGAAGCGGCGTTATCGGGCTGGTGATGGAATACGGCGACAAGGTGGTCACAACGCCCCTTATCAACGTCCTGCGAATTCCGCTCATCGGCACCCAGTACCAGATGGTCGGCATCGATCAAATGGAAGATTTGATCAGCAACAACTTGGAAACCTTGGTGGATATCAATGAAAACCTGGGTTACCTGGTCAGCAACGGTACCCTGGCGCTGGATCAGATGCCGGGCCAGCCCAACAACACGACCCTGCGCAGTTTCTCAACCCTGGTCGCCGATAGCTACTCTCTCAAGCGCATCGATCTGCAGTCCGACACGATCCAGGAACGCCTGCCGTGCCTTGTTATCGCCCGTCCCACGGCGCCCTTCTCGGATTATGAGCTTTATCTCATCGACCAGGCCCTGATGCGCGGAACCAACCTGGCCCTGCTGCTGGACAGCTTTATTGAAAGTCGGCCGGGCGCCCAGCAGCCGGCCTTGATGTCAGGCCCCATGTTTCAGCCCTTCGACTCGGGACTGGAAAAACTGCTGGCGACTTACGGTGTCAAGATCACCCCATCGATGGTGCTGGACGAAAATTGCTACAAACAACGCCTTCCGGCGGATATGGGCGGCGGCGAGCGCCCCATCTATTTCGCCCCCCTGATCAAAACCACCAACATCAATCAGGATTTGCCCTACATGCAAAATATCCGGGGTTTGATCACCCTGAAGATGTCACCGGTGGTGATTGACCAGGAACGCCTTAAACAGAACGGGTTGTCGGCCATCCGGTTGTTTTCCTCCTCGGAACAATCCTGGGAGATGACCGAACGCATCACCCTCGATCCCATGATGATGGGATCGCCCCCGCCAGCCGAAGAACAGACATCCTACCCCCTGGCCTATATTCTGGAGGGTGAATTCCCGAGCCACTTTGCCGGTCAGCCCATTCCAGAGAAGCCGGCCGCCCCCGAGACGGATGCCACCGGGGCCGAAGAGGATGGGGGGGCAACGGAAAATCCAACCACCAAGGATCTCTCCCAATTCGAAAGTGTGACGGATCGCAGGGACAAAGGGGTTGCGGCCAAGATTCTGGTGCTGGGATCGGCGGAACTCCTTCAGGACAGCGTGCTGGAAGCCGACGGGCGTACGCCCAATTCCATGTTCATCATGAACATGATCGACTATCTCAATGATCGTGTGGACGTGGCGGTGATGCGCAGCAAAGAACAGCGCTTCAACCCCCTCGAGGATCCCGCCCCGACCACCCGGACCCTGACCAAGGTCTTCAACATCGTCGGCCTGCCGATAGTCGTGGTATTCTTCGGGATGGTGGTATGGCTGCGGCGCATGGCGCGCAAAAAACGGATCCAGGCCATGTTTGAAACATCGTAGAAGGAGCGCGGAGGAAGCATGAAGGTAAAAACAGAATACGCCATTCTGGCGGTTGTGGTCATTGCCCTGGGGCTTTATCTGTTTTTCCGGAGTACGGACCGGACCACCCACACCCTGCCCGAAATGCCCCCCGTGACAGCGCAGGAACTGACCAAAATCGAGATCGCCAAAGCCGATCAGACCGTTGTGCTGACCCGCAAGGACCAGGGCTGGCTGGTTTCACCGGGCGCTTACCCGGCCGATGTCAGCCGCGTCGACCGGATGCTCGACTCCCTGGCCGATCTCAAGATAACCGCCCTGGTATCGGAGAGCGGCAATTTTACCCGCTACGAACTCGACGAGAGCCAAGAAATTCGGGTGACGGCCTTTCAGGGGGATAAGGCCGTGCGCAGGTTTCAGATCGGCAAAGCCGCTGAAACCGGGCGCCACACACACATCAAGCTGTCCGAAAACCCCAATGTCTATCATGCCCGGGGAAATTTTCGGCAGGACTTCGACCAATCCGTGGCGAGTCTGCGGGATAAATCTGTCCTGGCCTTCGACAGCGAAGCGGTCGCCAAACTGGTGATCGAAACCGGCGACCGGCAGATAACCGTCGTCAAGACAGCGGCCGTCAACCCCCCGGAGGGGGATTCGCCATCACCCGATGACGAGGCCCAATCAGCTGCGGCTCCCCAATGGACTACGGCCGATGGAAAAGTTCTGGAAAAGGAAGCCCTGGAGACGCTTCTTACCGCCCTGTC
>JASFFM010000087.1:0-12336 GCA_050124295.1 Desulfobacterales bacterium
TCGACCCCACACTGCAAACGTTTGTCGGGAATATGGTCTACTATGCCCTGCTGACCTTTGTGATTTTGGCGGCCCTCAGTCAGATCGGGATTCAAACCACATCCTTCATCGCAGTGATTGGTGCCGCTGGTTTGGCCGTCGGTTTGGCTTTGCAGGGTTCGTTGGCCAATTTTGCCGCCGGATTCCTCTTGATCATGTTCCGTCCCTTCAAAGTAGGCGATTTTATCGAGGGGGCCGGCGTGATGGGCACGGTGGAAAGCCTGCAGATTTTTACGACCCAGTTGCGGACACCCGACAACAAAAAAATCATCATCCCCAACGCCAGCCTTACCGGTGACAATATCGTCAATTGGTCGGCCACCGGCACCCGGCGCGTCGACATGGTGTTCGGCATCGGCTACGATGACGACATCGATCGGGCCAAACAGGTGATCAACGAGATTATCGCGGCGGACGAGCGTATTCTCAAAGATCCGAAGCCCCAGGTGGCGGTTTCCGAATTGGCCGACAGTAGCGTGAATTTTGTGGCTCGCCCCTGGGTCAAGACGGGCGACTACTGGAGTGTCTTTTTCGATACAACCGAAGCGGTCAAAAAACGGTTTGATGCCGAAGGCATCAGTATCCCCTATCCGCAAAGCGACGTCCACGTCTACCAGCAAACGGTGGCGGCCTGAAAGAAGGTGACCGGCTAAATCTGGAGAACGAAACAGGATAAGCGCGGCTGTGTGAAACCTCCTGCATATCTTCCGAGGGGTCTCAAGTGCGGGACACGGCGATTTATTGGTGGGCCTGACGGTCTTCGGGTGGGAGTTTGGCGGGAAGGTTGCCTTGCAGAATTAAGCGCCGACCTGGGAACCGATGACTTTAAGCGGTTCGGATGTGACCATGGTGCGGACGGGGTTCACAAACCCGTCGGCGCGCTCGGGCTCATGTCTTATTATCGGTGTAGTAAACCCCGGGTATCCAGCTCTTTTTGATTTTGGCGGTTTTGACATATTCGGCGCTGTGTTCGTCGATAAACTTGAAGTTTTTCAATCCCACCCGAATAACGTCTTCGTTAGCGAGCCGCTGGCGCTCTACGCGGTCGATATTGACGTAGGTGCCGTTGGTGCTTCCCAAATCACGGATATAGTATTCATGCGGCGCGTTTTCCGCTTCCGGGGTGACGGTTTCGATTACGCAATGGTCGCTGCTGACGGAGGCGTCATCAATATAAACATCACTTTCCGGCGCGCGGCCGATGCGGAATTCGGCCTTGTCGATTTCGAACTGCGCGGTAGCGATGCCGTCCAGTAGTTGAACAATGCGGGCCATGGCCTTGTTCTCCCCCGTCGTTATTATCTATATTTTAATGCCATGATGCGCCAGATTCCTGTCGCCGTCCCGGCCAGCCGCCCCCTCGTCAGGATGGTACCTCTCTGGGGGCGCTTAAATATGTGGCTGTACTAAAACCGTGCCTGGGATCGTGCTGCACCGGGAGCCCCGGCGCGGTTTGTTCTTTGAGCCCGATCACCTCATTTACGGTAGGCGATTCTACCACCGTCGTCAACCCTTGGGAATGGGTGTGTTGGCCTTGCGGCCGTTTGCTGAGCGCACAAAAACCGCCCTGCCTCAGTGATCTCCGATGCAGCCCACCGGTTGTATCGCCCGCTTGCGCATGTTAAAGATCATCGGTGGTAGGTTTTCGACAGTCGTACACGACAGATTCGCTATTGGTGCAGGAGGACCGCATGGGCAGTGATACCATCCGGAATTTATGTCTTTTTCATGCCCTGGATGGATTACGGGACGGTTTATCCCATTATTCCGGAGCTTCCCGTGCGGCACTACTTTTTGCCATCAAGCCCAACGATCCTGTCCGTGTTTACGATCCCCAGAATCTACTGCGGGGTCATGAACCGATACTCAAGGAACTTTATCTGGATATCAACGCCGGTGCCCGAACACCGGCCGCCCTGGCCGGCGCTCCGCTCCACGATCAGTTCCGGGTCGAGGGCAATCTGCAATTGGCCGGTCTGATTTCCTGCGGCGGGCGTTCACGGACCCTGAATTACCAGATGTGGTTCACCGAGCACCACCCCGATATGTGTGCCATTGGTCCCACCGAGCGGTGGCTGGAGCATGCCGCCTGGCTGTTGTCCCAGGATTTCACAAACCAAAACGCGCTATGCACGGAAATTTCCGGATATGTTCTGCGGGGCTACGCCACCCATGCGGTGAGGGACTATCTGCTGGATCAAATGAACCGCACCATGGGGTGGGATTCGACGTTGCGGGTATACGAAATTCTTGATGCCGTGCTGGGCATCTCGCGCACCCGGGAGGAGGGGGCCTGGCCCCGCGGCACGTTGACGTTTGCGGAATCCGTCTCCTTGGCCAAGGTGCCCTTCATTACCTTGTTCCCGAAGTTTGAAAGGCCGGTGCTCAAAAATTTCAAACATGTCCGCAAAATGCTGCAGGCTGTCGAGCAGTCCGAACGCACCCTGGTGTCCGACGGCCAGTACATTGTCGGAATTGCGGATCATGGGCTGCCCCGATACCGGATCACGGCCGATTTCCGGGGCGGACATGGATTTTTGCGCTATAACGGGGAGCAGGTATGCAGCTTTACCGACGGCAATTTGCACTCGACCACCCACCGCGCCAACCTGGTCCAGGTAGAAGAAATCTTGATCGATGCCGCCCTGCCACCCGCCATTAGCCATGATCTCTATCGGTTGGTTGCCCATATCGTTCACCTGGCCGAGGAAGAGAAATACGGTTGCACCCTGGTACTGGACCTCAACCCTTCGCCCATCTACATTCCCGGACAAGCGCTGGACCGCCCGATGGATCTGCGCCAGGAGAAACATAAGCAACTGGCCAGCGCGTTGGCCAAGGTGGACGGCGCGCTGCATATTGGTGCCGATTTGAGGCTGCACGGATTTGCCTGTTTGCTGGACGGCCGCAGCATCCCCGGTGAAGATCGATCCCGGGGGGCCCGGTTCAATTCGGCTTTGCGCTTCACGGCGAATCGCCCGGCACTCGTCGTGATTGTGGTGTCGGCGGATCGCCCGGTGTCCGTGATTCAGGCTGGCGTTGAACTCAGTGCCCAGTGTGAATTGAAACCGGCCCCCGACGGGGCCGCCGCGCCCCCGATGCTGGCGCAATGGATCGAGGGCGAACCGGCTTAGAGGCGTGTCGGTGCTTCATCTTGGGAATTTCGGCGATCCCGGCGGCCGTCATTTCACTCACACGACGCGCCACATTTTTAGGATTACTCGGCATCGCTTTGGACATTGAATCGGCGATAGGTGCCGTAAGCAAGGATGAGCGTTGATGGCGGAACGGATTGGCATTGTCGTCGACAGCAGCGCCGATTTTCCGGCAGGGATGATCCAGGCTTTGGGAGTGCATGTTATTCCGATTCACATTGTGATCGACGGGCAAGATTACCTGCACGGCGTTTCGATTGACAACGACCGCGTGATTGCAGCCATGCGGGCGGATCGGGATATTAACATATTGCCCCCGATCCCCAGTGAATATGTCGACCGCATGGAAAAACTGCTCCGGCACTATGATCGGCTGATTTCGTTTCACGCCTCCCGCGAACTGTCCAATAGCTATATTTCTGTCCAGCGTGCTTTGCAGCTGATGTTCGATGATGCCGCAGAGAGGATCACAACGGTCGACACCCGGACCTGTACAATCGGAAAGGCGCTTATCGTGAAGCGGGCGGTCGAGATGCTGAGGCGTCATCAAACGGTCGACGCTCTGCTCCACGACCTGGCCTATTTTCTGTCCAATGGCCGCCTCTATTTGGCCGTCGACGATCATTCCGGGTTGAAGCGTGGCGGCCGATTAAATTTCTTTTCTTCGATGGTGGGGGGAATGCTGGATATCAAACCGGTCCTCGAATTAACAAAGGGGCGCTTGGTCCCCCTGAGCAAACACCGGGGACTTGATGCGGCACTGGCATCCCTGGCCCGGTATGCCCATGAGGACTACCGCCGCCACCATGGGGCCTGCGAAGTCTGGATCGCCCATGCGGCGGACAAGGAAAAACGGGATCGCCTGCTGACGGAAATGGAACTGGAAATGCCGGCGGCCTTGGACAATTTGCAGAGGGCTGAAATCGGCCCCAGCGTTGCCGCCCAGGCCGGACCGGGCTGCCTTGCTTTAGGCCTAATGCCGGTCTGACAGGGATCCCTTGGAACGGGCGATTCCTGTGTGACGACCGCTTCCGACTTGGGGGAAAGATTTTGACTTTCCCGACCGTGAACCCTAAAAGAAACGATGCGCAAACAGCGTTTTGCCAATGTAATCGGTTTCGACGATGCGCCTTTCCCACGCACGCACCGGGGATCGGTTAAAGTTGTGGGGGCGGTTTTTGCCAACCATCGCTTAGATGGTGTGCTGGTGGGCGCGATTGAAAAAGACGGTTGCGACGCATCTGAAAAATTGGCCGCGCTTGTCAAAACTTCGAAATTCTATCAGCACGCCCGCCTTATCATGTTGCAGGGCATTACCATGGGGGGGTTCAATGTGGTCGATGTTTTTGACCTCCATCGGCGCCTGGATCTCCCTATTCTGGTCGTCGCGCGCTATGCACCCGACATGGTGGCCATCCGTCGGGCGCTGGAGCGGCATTTAAAAGACGGCCAAGCGAAATGGACGCTGATCGAATCCCTGGGCGACATGGAACCGGCTGGAAATATTTATGTTCAGCGGGTGGGATTGACCCCGGCCCAGGCAACCGAAATACTGGCCCACTGGTCGATTCACAGCCGAATACCGGAACCCCTGCGGTGTGCGCACCTGATCGCCGGTGCGCTGGTGACCGGGCAAAGCCGGAATCGACCGTGAAAGCGATGCTCCCTTGGATGGATTGCCGAGGTGGGGGGCTTTGACGCCGGGCTGAGGGGTCTCCCCAGCAGGGGGCTTTTAGGCATGATTGCGAAGACAGTACCAGCGGTCACCAGTTGCGGCATCGAGATCGCCGCACGTCGGGCGATTTTTGTCTTTCTGCGCCGTGAAGGGGGGCAAGTGGTCGATGTCACCGGTCGGCAAACCCAGATCAAGATCGAAAATGCGGACGACCCCGGGGAAATTCGTCTTTTCTGTCAGAAGGCGCATGCCTTGCTCGACGATAAATACCCGGCACGCATTGCCATCGTGCAACGCAAAAAAAGAGGTCATTTTGCTTCCGGAGGGACCACCTTCAAGCTTGAAGGACTGCTTCAGCTCTACAAACCCAACGATATCGCGATCGTGGCACCGGCTCTCCTGCGCAAATATGCCAAGGAGGCACGGCCACTTATAAGGCCTCGTTATGGTTATCAAAAAAACGCTTACCTGCTGGCGCATTATCTTATCAGGCCGGCAGGAGGAGAGCGTGCCAAGGATGATCAATCAGAGGCCGTGGCGCTCTAATTCGGGTTCCCTCCCGTCTGACAAGGCCCACCGGGGAGCGCCGTTATTCGAATAACGAAGGAGGTTTTATACCGTGAGACGCGTATTGGTCCGGATAATGATTGCCGCCGCTCTTTTTCTGCCGGGAGGATGTGCTTGGCTTGACTACCAGGATACCAAGCTCCATTCGGGATCGCTCTATCTGCCCGTCGACGCCGAGAAAAAGAATTTCGGTTACCAGCGGCTCATGATCAACTGCCGGCTGCGTGAAGCGGTCAACAGCTTTATTGAGACCCACGAGTTCCCGGAATTCATTTACGAATACAACAAGGCCAACCTAAATGGGATTCGCCTCTTGTACATTGAGAAAAACCAGGTCTACGACTTTCTCGAGCGAGGCATGAGTCCCAATTCCGCAACCCTCATCGATCAGCGTCCGTTGACATCCTTCGAAAAGGCTTATCTGAAAGAGTTGCAGGGGCGTCAGCCACTCTAGCCGCGGTTGCCGGACATGCATGGGTTCGAAAGTGGCCTGGGCCAAGCGCTCCGGCGCTCTGCTACGCCAGCATGCCCAGGTACCGCAGACCTTCTTTGACGAAAAACCACGCAAAGATCACTAGCAGAAATCCCAGGCCACGGATGCTCCAAATATACACGCGGCTTTTCAGGAATCGTCGGGAATGACCCACCGCCACGGCAACCAGAACTTTTGAGCCCACCAGACAGGCATAGAAAAGAATCAGGAACAAGGCAGCGGGCATCGGCCCCGACTGCCTTGCACCAAAGATCAGGGGCCCGCCCACGGTCAACCAAAATACATAGGGGTTCGGGTTAAGCAGGTTGGCAAGGATACCCGTGCGCAGGGGTGAGCTCTGGAGGATGTCAGCCTTTGCGCCGACGCCGCTAAAAGTGATGTTTTCATACCCCATCCAGGCGATGAAGAGGCCGCCCGCCATGGCCACCACCCCGACGAAGGTCATGGCGTGGGCAAAGGCTGCCAGCAGCAGCAGACTGCCTGCGATAATGGGCGCGTCGGTGACCAGGGGCGCCAGCGCGACCCGCACGCCGGCGGGAACACCCCCCTTGAGGGTCTCTGTAATGACAAGCGTTAGCAGGGGGCCGGGCGACAAACCGGCGCTCAATCCAAAAACGATGCCGGTCGTAACCATGTCGAGGGTATCTTTCACGGCGATGGCGGATCGTCTGCGGCCGGGTGATCAGCGGTATGGCGGAGCGTGTGGTAGACAGCGAGGACCTGGCGGTGGGTGGCCTCGCGGCTGCCGGTGTTATCGATGATGAAATCGGCATGTTCACGTTTGGCATCCATGGGCATTTGGGCACCAATGCGCGCCGCAGCATCGGCGGCATTCAATCCGTCGCGGCGCATAAGGCGGACCTGCTGGATCCTTTCGGGCACGTATACCAGAATTACCGTCGACAGGCTTTCGTGCCAGCCGGATTCGATGAGCAGCGGCACATCCAGAATGATCAGATCACCGGGGTGGTCGATGCTTAAACTTCGAATCGCTCGCTGCATGGCGTGATAAACCCTTGGATGAACGATGCTTTCAAGGGCTTGTTTGGCTTGCATATCGCGAAATACGATCTCTCCCAGCGCGCGCCGATCGATTTCGCGGTCGGTGTTTAAAACCACATTTCCAAAATGACGCACGATATCCTGCCAGGCGGGCCCTTCTTTCCGAACGACCTCATGGGCGAGGCGATCCGCATCGACGACGCGGGCGCCGGCGTCGGCCAGCATTGTCGACACGGTGGATTTGCCGGAGGCGATGCCGCCGGTCAGCCCCGCAATCGTTTGTCCAAGGGTGTCAAAGTGCATGGGAAGGCCGCCGGTGATTCAGAAAGGCCTTGACCCGGGCCAGAAGGGCGTCGATATCCGGCGGGCGGTGCGAAGCGGGGAGACAGCGGATATCGAGATGCGCTACCTGCCGGTAGCGCGCCTGGCGATCCCCGATCAGACCGCGATAACAGCGTTTCAAGGCGTCCTGGTTACGTTCAGCTTTTTTTTTGAAATAATGCTGCCGCCACACCACCGGCCGCGGTTGATCCACATACGCCCGGCACAACCTTTGGCAATCTTGGGCCGCAAGTGACAGGTAGACGACCACGGCTTGCTGGCGCAGGCGCCGCAAGATGCTCTCCCCGGTGTAGATGACGCTGCCCGTGGTATCGATAACCAGTGGAGGTGATGTGTCATCGGGTGTCCCGGCTTCCAGTCCGGTCAGCAATTCATCCATGACCGTGGTTTCGAGGGACAGATAGCGCGCCTCGCGCCGGGGAAAACCGGTTTGATAAGGAAATCCCATCCAACGACCGAGACTGTCCATGGAAGCATCGGGAATAGCGCCAGCGTCTACCAGGCGACGGCCAATCTCTTCGTCACACCCGAAACGATCGAATCCCCGGCGGGATAGTAACGAAGACCAGAGGGACTTGCCTGCACCCGACATGCCGATCAGAGCGATACGCATGGTTTATTCTGCGGTTTGCGGGAAGTTTTGCATCACTTGTTCGATGCCCAAGCGGGCGAGCTCTTCCGCCGACAGCCAGCGCGCGCCTTTTTGGAAAAACCCGCCGACATCTCGCAGATCATCCGTCAGAGCCTGCTGGGTTTTATCAAATCGCCCCCGCCATACCCGGCGGCCGCTGTCCACTTCCAACAAATAGATCGAGAAGGCCACCGAGGCGCCTGCATCCGGCGTGCGATGTCGATAGCGCCATACCGAACCGAGAACAACGTGGTCGGCCCCGACAACCCTGCCGAAGCGTTGGGCCAGTTGACGGGGGGTATCCACACTGCGGTCCTGGGGCAGTTCGTCATAGATCTGGGTGGCGCGCGGTAATGGTACGACCCTGTCGTCCAACTGGCGTTCCAGGGCTCTCTGCACCTGGCGGGTCAAGGCGTTTTCGGCGCCACGCCCCAATTCATTGACCTCTTTGCAGAACTGCGCCAGGGTGCAGTCCAGGGCCGGCTGGACACGGTCGTCGGCGTTGACGGCCGTGTTGCCGGGAAGAAAAGGCATGACCGCCACGCGTTGGAGCTTTACGACCTGGTAGCCGGTCAGGGTTTGGGTTTTGGAAGCGTCGGTTTGGCAGGCCGCAAAGACCAGCAAGAGGCCGAGGAGACCGATTTGGGCTGTTGTGCTGTCATTCAGGCGCATCAATGATTCCTTAGGCTGCCGCGCGGTGCGTGAGGTCGTCCGTGGGGTACGCGCGCCGCCAGCTTGTCAGAGGCCATTGATCCAAGGTCTTGGCCACCGGGGTTTGTGCGTTGGGCCCCACCAGGACGGTACGATTCACGATGAAGGCCTCGAGGGGTCCTCTGTGGGGAGCGCCGCGGAAGGTTTAATCGAAAGGCTCGCCCCGGCCCATCGGGCGACGAAAGGTGAAATCGATCGTATCGCCCAGCAGGCTTTGGTAGGTCTCCTCCTGATTGCCGGCGGCCCAGGAGAAGGGATAGCCTATGACGTAAATCAGTCCTGTGACCGGGATCATGATCAGTCCCACAGGTCTCAAGATCAGGGTATCCGCAATCACGTTCATGGCGTTGGGGGGCGGCGGTTGGGGGTCCCGATAGTGACCATCGGCAACCGCCATCCCGCACCCCGGGACAAGGCCAAGGATGGTAACGAGAAGCATTCCGGCACAGATGATTATCGCTATACGCATCATGTCATCATCTCCCTGCGGTCATCGGTGGTAACTGCTGGTGGGCGTCCTGTAGTTCGCCTGGCCCAGCGATGCAATCATATTTCCCGGTAACGGGCGTTCGTCGGAATATAGTAAACGAGGTTGCGAGTGACTAAAAAACTGTTGAATTCCGAATGTTTGTATGCATTGATGCCCGCGGGCCACAGGTTTTCCGGAAGCAAGCCGGAGGGGGACTGCAGGCCGGTGCGGGCAAGGTTGCGTCCGCATTGGCAGCATAGACAAGACCGGGCCCGGAACTGGAAATAGAGCCATACCAAGCCCCAGAGCCCCCCGGTGAGCAGGGTAAGCAGCAGGTGCAGCGCATGAGGGTTGGCGTTGCAAGCCACCATGACCTCTTCCCGGCAGTGGGGGCAATAGCCTAAACCGGTCACCATACCCATGGCAGCCTCCTGAGTCGCGAAAAGCTTCAGCGACAAGCCCTGTTCACAATTAAAATCATAATTAATCTCAGGGCAAAAGTCAAAAAAGGGTCCGACCGGAAAAGGGCTTCCACACCCCCATGCCGCCGCCCACCCCCACAATACCGGCGCCCTGTTCCAAACGACAACTCAGCGTCTGCCACCGGCGGCTAGAGGGGTGTTGCGCCCGGGCAGAGGATATGTCAACGAAGCTCCTTGATCTGCCTTAACAGGGTCGGATCGGTACAGACCTCATAGTAGAAGCGCCCCGTGGTACCGGTGACCTTGAGGCCGTTCAAAGCGATGATCGGCAGCGGTGCCTGGCGAATCACCAATTGATGCGAGGTGCCGGAGACCGTCGGGTATCGGCCGACATAAAGCTGATGGGGTTCGCCCTCGGCCCCCGGCGCCTTCAAGTCGAGCGGCTCCAGCTGGATCTCCTTCTGCAATTTTTCGAAAGCATCGTCACTCAACTCGATGCCGTTGACGTTATAGCGAATATACTGCCCGGCGGCGGTTTTTTGGTCCGCGGCTGCGATTTCATAAACGAATACGTTGAAGGGGGATTGCTTCAGCACAGCCTGCTCCCGCAGTGGTTTGAAACACCCTGAGAGACGGTCGGCTTGATTGATGGCCGGCGATATCATGATGCGATTATCTTCATCAAAGAAAAAGGTTGGCGCGTTGGCGGAATAGCTGATGCCCACGCCGATTTCCAATTGCGGCATGCGGGAGGCGACGTTCTTTCGATTGTAGCGTTGGACAATCAGCAGGATATTCATGGCCAGACCGCAGGCCCGCGCAGCACTGAACCAGTTCTGGGAATGATTTTCGTGCTCGAAGATAGAGAGAATAATGGCGTCGCCTTCGATAAATTCTTTAAAGGCACCGAATCGGGATAAAATATTGGTAATGGGATCGAAGAAATTTAAACTAAAATTGGTGGCCGGATTCATGCCCTGAGACTTCATTTCATTGACAATATCGGTCGATCCCCTGACATCCGCTTTGACAACGGTATGGCTGATGATGGGCATCTCATCGGGTTTCTGCTCATTGGGTAAAAGAAATTCGTAAAGCGAGTTGTTGGCTCGGGAAAGTTTTAGAAAGGCGTCATCGGCAACAAAATTCATATACGACATGGCATTGCTGATCATGTTGTAGTTACAGCGATCGCGATGGTAGCGGGAAAACGTTTTCACGAAGTCGAGCAGAATTTCCATTTTCTGCTGACGGGGGAGCCAGCGAATTCGCGAAAGACAGTTTCGAAGTGGATGGAGGGAATATTCCTCACCGTAATTTTTCTTGATCCGTTTTAGCTTGGCACGAATCGGCTTGCGTGATTTGCGGTCGACGATATATTGAAGGACTTCATGCGGCGTCAAGGGTGGGCAGTAGTTATCGCAGAAAGCCTTGATTTCTTCGGTGGCCACCACAATATGGGTCAGCTCGCGGGCGTTAAAGGCCGCCATCAATTTGGTCAAGAGGCGTTTTTGCTGACGGGTAACCTGTTTGAGCTTGCGAATACGTTTTTTATCGGCCGAACGGCGTTTATCACGACGAAGCATCTGTTCCGTGCGGTAGTAATTAAAGAGGGCATCCATGTTGATTTCCTGCTTAATCCAGTCGCTATAATCATCATGGTGCGCCTCTCTCCTGATGGTGGTCGAATCCGCCTCATCGGAGGGTGCCGCCGCTTCTCCGGGCAGCATTTGGGGCGCGCGTGCATCGCCGTCACCGTCACGGCTGGCCAGAAAATCATTCAGGGCGCGCAGAAAGATTTCATACCGGTTGACATCCTCTCGCCGGCTGCCGAGCAATACGTATTCCGTCATCAGGAAATCGTCACTGGAGGGATTCTCGGCGTGCAGCAGTGGGTTGGCGAAAAAATCCTCCGGGAGCAGGGCCTCCGAACTGAAATGCAGGGTATACAGCTCATTCATACGGCCTTGCAGGACATCCGTCAGATATCGAAATAACCGCGCATTGGCGTTGCGGATGGTCATTTCGCGATGGCGGGTAAGAATTTGCAGGGATTCCTGCAGCTGCTTGACCCGATCATGGTTATAGGCGGTCTCCTGGCGCCAGATCTGGTTGTTCAGATGCTGCAGGCAAGCTTTGTAGCGATCTTCGATGGCCTCTTTGAAGGTTACCGCTATGGCGGCTTTGGCCAGAAACAGCACCTGGTATTCTTTATCCAGGCGACCGCGTTTGATCGCATCGGAGATGATGTCACGGCAGAGCCCTTTGAACTCTTTTTCGCTGCGATACCAGTTGAAATCTTTGTCAAAGTCGGGCAGATCGAAGACACCGGACGTCCGGCCGATCAGTTGCAGGGCCATCCGCCGGGCGGCCTTGCCAAAAGCGGGGCTGAGGTGAATGTCGTAGCGCAGGTTATCGACACCCAGTTTCAGCCGGTCGAGGGAAAAATTGTGTCGGTAAGGTTTGAGGGGGATGCCGTCGAATTTTCGGGGTTGCGCTGGGTCGGAAACCGGCATGGGAGACTCTGTTCGCTTAGTGGTCCTGATCGTCGTTGTGGTGATGCGCGTAGATCGCCGCGGCGCCCGGTTTAATGGCGCGAGAGGTGAATATGCACGTCATATGACCTGCCACGCAACACAGTGGGCCGGAATGCAGGGGCCGGTGCAAGTCATCATTGTCGCCAGGTGGGCCGGTAAGGTGCGTGTTCATCATGATCCCCTAATTATTTCAGTTAGTTTAGTTTATCGGGGTGTTTTTTTCATGTCAACGATATATTCTGCGCCTTGCCACGCTGGTCTTTGTGTTGGCCCCTCGCAGGGACGCCACGGAA
>JASFFM010000088.1:0-12303 GCA_050124295.1 Desulfobacterales bacterium
AATACGGCGACCAGCTCAAGCAACTCCTGCCGGCCCACAAGGACAATGCCCTGCTGGCCGAGATCCTGGGGATGGAAAAACTTTTTACCAAGAAATCCTACTGGGTGTTTCTGGGTGACGGCGCGGCTTACGACATCGCCTATGGCGGCGTGGATCACGTCCTGGCCTCGGGCGAGGACATCAATGTTATGGTCTATGACACCGAGGTCTATTCCAACACCGGCGGCCAGTCCTCTAAGGCCACCCCCACCGGGGCCGTGGCCCAGTTCGCCGCCTCGGGCAAGAAAACCGCCAAGAAGGATATGGGCGGCATGGCCATGACCTACGGCTACGTCTACGTGGCCAGCATCGGCATGGGCGCCAGCAAGCAGCAGACGCTCAAAGCCATCGTCGAAGCCGAGGCCTATGACGGGCCCTCCCTGATCATGGCCTATTCGCCCTGCATCAGCCACGGCATCAAAAAGGGCATGGGCAAAAGCCAGGAGGAAACCAAGCTGGCCGTTGAGACCGGCTACTGGCCGCTGTACCGCTACAACCCGGACCTCAGGAAGGAGGGCAAGAACCCCTTCGTCCTGGAAAGCAAGGAGCCCAACGGCCAACTCCAGGAGTTCCTCTCCGGCGAGATCCGCTACGCTTCGCTGCAGAAGGCGTTCCCCGAGGAGGCCCAGCGTCTGAGCATCGAACTGGAAAAGCAGTACCGGGAGCGCTATGCCACCCTTAAGCGCAAGGCCGACCTGGATTACACGCCCCCCGAGGTGGAAGCCAAGGATGTCACCGCTCCGGAGGTGGAAGGCGACCCGGTTTGTGTCCTTTCCGAGACGGCCGAGCACGGCGGCGCCGACGAACCCTGCGACGACGGACGGGCGGGCATCAAGCCTGAAAAATAGCGTCCGTCGATAACACGCGACGGAGAGGAAAACACCACCCGGGGGGCCATGAAGCGGTGCTTCATGGCCCCCCGTTGGTTGCACCAAAGGATGGATCGCGCCCCTCTTTTCAGCTGGGCGGTGCGGCTGGTTCCCACAAGGCGGATAAGGTTTTGCATTGGGCCTTGGTTTGGGACGCCTCCTTTTGTCGCCAGGCCGGGTATTGGGGATAACCGCCTGTTTTCCCCGATCGGTCGTCGATCGTTCATACCCGAATCGACGGCCAATGGAATTTGGCCATGCCCGACAGCACGCCAACCCATCACCGTCCCCCTGAAACCGGGGCGCGAGCCTGCCGGCAATGCGGCACCTGCTGTCGCAAGGGCGGCCCCGCCCTGCATCTGGAAGACCGTTCTCTGGTCATGGAAGGCCATATTCCGGCCGAAGCCCTCTACACCATCCGCACCGGCGAGCCGGTAAGGGACAATGTTGCCGAACGGTTGACCTACGCCGATGCCGATATCATTAAAATCAAGGGCCAGGGGGGCAGCTGGTGCTGCCGTTGGCTGGAGAAAGAAAGCCATCGCTGCACGATCTACGACCGACGCCCGATCGAATGCCGGGCGCTGCAGTGCTGGGATACCCGGGAGATCGAGGCTCTTTATGGCCGGGGCCGGTTGACACGGCAGCATCTGCTGGAGGACGTGGCGGGGTTGTGGGACCTGATCAGCGATCACGACCGGCGCTGCGCCTATCCCGCGATCCGCGACCACACCGAACGTCTTGCCGCGGACCCTTCGCAGCAGGCCACCGCCCTGGGCGCCATCACCGAGATGGTAAAATACGATCAAAGCCTGCGCCAGCTCCTGGTGGAAAACGGCCACGCCACCCAAGGCATGCTCGATTTTCTGCTGGGACGCCCGTTGATCGATACCCTGCATGGATTTCAGATCAAGGTCGAACAGGCCGGCGGACGCATCCGCCTGGTTCAAGCCCCCGGACATAAACCGGATGGCCGCCGCTGATGGTCTCCGCCCGCGCAAGGCAATTTCCCAGGTCCCGCGCCAAGCATCGGCGGGGGGCACACCAAAAAGTGCGCGCAGGGTCCTGGGCTGGCCTCAGGGCGGCCGCATCTGCGCGGCGGTGCAGCCGGGGTCACGGGTGGCATTGCTCCGGATCGAGCGTACCGTTCCGGAGCCTCGACCCCTGGTGGCGGGCTTGACTCCAAACTAGATCTCGTCGGCTTCCGACCCGAGCGAAGCCTGGCCGTCCAAAAGCCGCCGGTACAGACCGGTGCGCCGACGGGGCAAAAAATAGCGCATACGATGACCGCGCACATGGGCCAGTCGGGATGCTTCCAGATCGGCCAGCAGCAGGCCTTCCGCCCCGCTTGTGTCCTGGGCCAGCAGATCGCCAGAGGGGCCGATCACAACAGCCGTGGCCGGAAAGGTGAGCCCTTCGCCGTTCTCACCGGCCTGGTTGCAGGCCACCACGAACACGCCATTGTCAAACGCCCTGGCCGTCAAATGCCGCAACCAGGATCGCCGTTTGTCGATGGGCGTGCCGCGGGGGGAGGCGTGCGGAAAGAAAATCACATCCGCCCCCCGGGCAGCCATATAGGCCGAGAGTTCCGGGAAATGGGCATCGTAGCAGAGCTGAATGCCAAAGCGCATGGCCCGATCGTCAAAGAGCGGAACCCGGTCACCAGGCGCCAGGACCCTATCCTCGGGTGGGGCGATATGTGTTTTGCGGTAGGCGGCAATGGGTTTTCCCGGCCGCACGACCCAGTGGACGGCGTAAACCCGATCGCCCGGGGCCGGCTCGGCGGTCCCCACGAGGATGGTCATCGCCTCCTGCTCCGCCAGCGCCTGCAGGGCCTTGGCCACCGGCCCTTGTGATGACACCGCCAGATCGGCCAGGATGCCGCGCGTGCTGTAGCCCGTTAGGGTCATTTCGGGGAAACAAATCAGGCGGGCACCGGCCCGGCGGGCCTCTCGGGTCCAGGCCGCCACGGCGGCCAGATTCTCATCCAGCCGACCCACCGAAGATTGCAGCATGGCCGCCGCGATGCGTATATCTTGCATGGTGTGTCCGAGGGTCAAACGTCGAATTTGGCGCGGATCTTAAATACGCGGGTCGCCGGAAGATTGAGGATATTGTCGATCCCCGTCTCCCGGGCGATGGTGGCCAGGTTGGCCTCGATCTCGTCCATGGAAGGCGCGATAAAGGTGAACCAGACATTGAAATGGTTCTCGCGCATGTAATTGTGGGTCACGCCGGTATAGCGGTTGACCGTGGCCGTAAAAAGCGCCAGTTTTTCCTCCGGCACCGACGCGGCGCACAAGGTACTCACAAACCCCAGTTTTTCAGGCGCAAAATTGCCCCCGATACGGCGAATGATACCGATCTCCCTTAAGCGCCGGACACGGGCGATCACCTCATCCTCGGGCAAATCCAATTCCCGGCCGATGATGGCGTAAGGTCTCGGGTCCACTGGAAAATCCGACTGGATCCGGTTGAGGATGCGGCGGTCGGTGTCATCCATCAGGGGGGTGTCTGTAGCCATGGGGTATCCTGTTCGTTCAGGGCGGGGAAGCTCGCCTTGCCCGGGTTAGACAAAGCGGATGTGGGCCTTGCGGCGGCGGGGGCCGTCGAATTCACAGAAAAAAATGCCCTGCCAGGTCCCCAGCTGCAGTTTCCCACCGGCGACGGCCACCATCTCCGAGGCGCCCACGAGGGTGGATTTGATATGCGCCGCCGAATTGCCTTCCAGATGACGGTAGGCATCATCCCAGGGAATGATCTTGTTGATCACCTTGAGCAGGTCGTCCTTCACCGTCGGATCCGCATTCTCGTTGATGGTCACGGCAGCGGTGGTGTGGGGCACGTAGACCATGCACAGCCCGTCGCGGACACCCGCCTCGCGAACGGCGGCCTGCACCTCGCCGGTAATGTCGACCAGCTCCGTGCGCGAACGTGTTTTCACCGATATGACCATACGGCCCTCCGCATCATAAAAAAAAGCCCTGCCATATCAGCAGGGCCTTTAATTCCAGCGACGTGCTGTTGCCGTCACGGTTCGTCGATTAGACGCAGCCGGTCGGTTTGGGGAGACCCGCCATCTTACAAGCTCCCTTGCCCGGTCCTGACGGGAACAACTCGTAAATGTGTTTTAGTTTGAAGCCGGTGACTTTGGAGAGCACCCGAACCATCGGTGCGATACCATTTTTCTCGTAGTACTCCTGGAGGACGGTGATGACTTTGCGATGCTCTTCGGACAGCTCTTCAATACCTTCCTGAGCTTTCACGTACTGAATCCATTCCTCGCATTTGCCGTCTTCGTAATTCCCGATGAAACCGTCTTCGTCGACCTCAAACCCTTTACCCATGTATTCAACTGTGGCCATTTACAAATACCCTCCTTTAAGAATATTATTTTCGGCGTTCCGCCATTACACTCTTTAGGGTCAAGAAATACTGGACTTAAGTATAGCATCGTCCCTTTAATGTCAATATAAAAAGCCGTCTTCCGGTGGGGGGTTCGGAGCGGTTTTCATAGGGTATTCCACCCCGTGGTCGACGAGGCGCTTGCCCCCCTGCCCCAGTTCGACTATGCAGGGAAAATGGCATCCAAAGCGTTGCAATCGCTCCCCGGCATCATCATCGTCTGCGGCCCCACGGGCATCGGCAAGACCCGCGTCGCCATCCGCCTGGCAGAGGCCTTCGATGGCCAGATCATCGGGGCCGATTCCATGCAGATTTACCGCCTCATGGATATCGGCACGGCCAAGCCCACGCCCCACGAGCGGGCCCGGGTGCGGCACCACATGGTGGACGTTATCGACCCCGATACGCCTTACGATGCCGCCCGCTTCGCCCGCGATGCGGGGGCGGTGGTCATCGATCTCCACGGGCAGGGGGTGGTCCCTGTGGTGGCAGGCGGGACCGGCCTTTACATCAAGGCCCTGGTTTACGGACTTTTCGACAGCCGCCCGCCCGATCCTGAAATCCGCCGTCAACTGGAACAGCTCGCCGATTCTCACGGGAGCGCCTATCTGCACGCCCAGCTGGCACGCTGCGACCCCCCGGCGGCGGCGGAGATCCACAGCAACGACCGTTTCCGCATCATCCGTGCGCTTGAAACCCACCAGGCCTCCGGCCGTCCCATGTCCGATCACCAGCGTCAACACCGCTTCGCCCACCCCCGTTTCCGGACCTTTAAAATCGGCCTGACCATGCCCCGGGAGCGACTTTACGCCCGCATCGACCGGCGGGTCGACCAGATGGTGGCCGAGGGCCTGCTGGATGAGGTGCGCGGTCTGCTGGCAAAGGGCTATGGCACCGACTTGAAATCCATGCGGTCCATCGGCTACCGCCACATGATCGATCATCTGCACAACGGCGTGGCCTGGGAGGAGACCCTGCGGCTGCTCAAGCGGGACACCCGTCGTTATGCCAAACGCCAATTTACCTGGTTTCGCGCCGATCCCGCCATCGTATGGACCACGCCGGATGAAATCGAAGCGCAATGGCCGGCCGTCGAATCCTTCCTGGCGAACGACCAACCGATGGCCTCCTCCTGAACGAACCTGCGAACCCCGCGGGCTCCGGCAAGCGCTTTTAATACATGGCTTTGGGATATCGGCGCTTGGTCAAAAGCCATGCTAGGCGCTTGGGGGGCGGGCGAAACCATAACCCCATGGGCCCAGACGCCGCCGCTACAAGGAATTACGGTAAATACCGTCCAATTCCTCATCCGTCAGGGATATGGGATTGCCCTTCATACTGCTGGCCCGGCTGGCCTTGGCAACCGCCTCGTCGGCCTGGAGGGCCTCAAAACCCAGGCGACCCAGGGAAGGCACCCCCAGGCGCCGGCCAAGCTGCCGCACCCAGCTCACCCCCTCCTCCGCTTTAGCCCCAGCCAGGCCCGTCAGCAGTGCTGCCGTTTCCTGAAAACGCCCCCGGCAGGGGTGACCGGGCGCCCGTTCGGTCAAGGCCCGGATATTGGCGGCCATGACTTCCGGCAACAGTGCCGCGCAGATCATACCGTGGGCAGCCGGCAGCATACCCCCCAGTGGGCCTGCAAAACCGTGCACCGCACCCAGGCCGGCATTGGCCAGGGCCAACCCGCCCAAAAGACTGGCCAGGGCCATGTCTTCCCGGGCAACACCGTCATCGCCATGCGTAAAGGCGCGCTCCAGCGAGCGGGCCGCCCGGCGCAGGCCCTCCCGGCACAATCCGTCCGTCAGCGGGTTGGCCCGTTGACTCACGAAGGCCTCCAAAAGCTGGGTCAGCGCATCCAACCCCGTGGCGGCCGTCACCTCGGGGGGCACACTTCTGGTCAGATCGGGATCCACGATGGCCCGCACCGGCAGCATGCTGGGGCTGCGCAGGCTGACCTTGACGCCGTGGTGCTCGGATCGCAGCACGGCGTTGCCGGTCACCTCGGCGCCGGTCCCGGCCGTCGTGGGCACCGCGATACAGGGCAGCGAAGGGTTGGTCAGCGCGCGCCCCTGGCCGATGACTTCCAGGTAGGCCGTAAGATCACCCGTATTCGGCATTTTGGCGGCCACGGCCTTGGCGGCATCGATCACACTGCCGCCGCCGATCCCGATAACGACATCCACCGACCGGCGGCCGGCGGCACCAACGGCGCCGTCGATCATCTCCACCGTCGGCTCCCGGTCGACCGTCAACCGCTCCCATGCCAGACCCCTGTTTTCCAAATCTTGCCACAGAAAATCCCAGCGGTCGCCCCGGCGGCCGGTCAGCACCAGCGCCCGACGGCCGAAGGCGGCCGCCTCTCTACCGATTTGAACCGCACACCCCCGACCGAAAATGATCCGTTCGGCGGTAGAAAATTCAAATGACATAACAGCTCCTTTATTCAGCCTTTATGAGATTTGCTCTACTCTCCGTGTAACGTTTTGAACCGGCATGAAAGCATATCATCCCATTCGCGTACCCTATCGTCGAAAAGTTGCACCAGATGCGATTTTCTGCTAACCAGTGATAGCTCAAACCGTTTTGCAATCACAAGCAATTCCCGCGCAGCCCCAAGATCAATTGATTTTCGAGCTCAAGAATCGCTATCAATAATTTACAATCAGCATGATTTCGGTTCGATAACACCGACGTAAAAGAAAATTGATCCCATAACAATCGGGGCAGATACCCGGCTGTTAATTTTCCCCATAGAAATTATAAAAACATTCTATCGTTTACACTGGCACAATGATCAATAATTGATCCGTCTTATTGAAAACCAAAGGAGGAAATAATGCGAACCAAGGCAATATTGATCGCTATTACTATCGTTCTAGCGATGTTTTTGGGTCTGTTCGGCTGTGCCAGCACAGGCCCCATCGAAGGCTATGACAATGTCTATTTACAAAACAACATTCACGCCTACACCCGGGGCAGTAATCAAACGGAGTATTTTGCCAGCTACGCCAACTACGTTCAACCGGGTTCAGGCCACGTCGTGGTACCGGTCAACACGGCCGTTTCCATCGGCAAGTGGCGCAGCGGTTTCGCCCTCACCCGTCAGGACAACGGCCAGATCGTCTATTTCGAGTATCGTTCCGGCAATATGGGCGGCATGTCCGTTGAGGAGTATCTCAACCTGATCACCGCTCCCAAGAAAGCCTCTCTCAAAGGTCTCAGCGCCACGGACCTCAAGGGCATCAAAGAGGGCCGGGCCCTGAAAGGGATGACCAAAAAGGGTGTTCGCATCGCCTGGGGCTATCCGGCGCGGCATCGCACCCCTTCCCTCGATGACGATGTCTGGACCTACTGGCGCAACCGCTGGGCCACGACAGCCGTCAGCTTCAGCAACGGTAAGGTCACCGAGGTTCGCTGAGGCAAAAAGGTTACCGGCACCCGCCGCCGCTTTGCCGCTTTAGGGCGGCCGGTGCCGGCAACACGCTTTGGCGGCCCGCCTTCTCTACCGGGCAACCCCTGGAGGTGGCTTGCGACAGGCGGCCCTTCCGCCTTCCTCGCCGGAAAGCCCTCCGCCCTCCGTCAGCCCCTGCCCGGCCAGCTGCCCCTCGACCGCCAGCGGTATTGACCGATCTGCATTCCCGCCCGTCCATCAACCTTGCCATCCGTCCGGGAGCCTGCTAAACGGTAGCTTGAGACCATCGGCTGAAGGTTTAGGCCCCAACGCGTGAATGACCGGCCGGTCGGCGATCGGCCGCTCCTGATAAGGTTCGTCATCCAGCCCCATGCGCATCCGAATCGCCATCGCCATCAAAAAGGCCGCCGATCCCGCAGGGCTCTCCGCCCGAGGGGAAAACGGCGACCCTCTCCCCTGTCCGGCGGATTGCGTGATCCTGGCCGAGCACCGCAGCGCATCAGGCCGGCGCACCGCCGCCGATCTCTTGGAAACGGCGCGCCAGGCCAGGGCCATAAAGGCCACCCATCTCATGCTGCTCGGCCAGTGGGCGCCATCGCTCGCGGCGGATTTTCGCCGCCTGGTCAAGGCCTGCCGCACTTACCCCCAAGCGTTGATCATCGGACGTCGTCCACCCGCCTCCCGGACAGGGTACCGCCGGGGATGGTTGGGCCGGCGAAGCCCCCGCTTCTGGCTTAAAATGCAAACCGGCCGTCATCTCGATGACCCCCTTTGCACCCTGCGCATTATTCCCCTGGCCGTTGTGGAACATCTCAAGTTCCGCCAGGGGGGCGCGATCCTCGACATGGAAATCCTGGTCAAGGCGGCCTGGGCGGGTGTACCTTTTCAGGCGGTGTCACTGGAAAGCGACCTGTCGACCCGTGAGGAACAGCTGCCCACCTGGTGGGAGCCTGCTTGGCGGGTCCTGCTCAATATCCACTTTAGCATGCGCTCCGTGCTGCCCATGCCGCACCGCAAGCTGGTGCCCCAAAGCGCCAACGCCAGCACGGTCGTTTCCGTGTGGCACCCCATGCGATCGCTGCGCACCCTTTTGCGGGAGAACACCTCCCCGGGGCAGTTGGCGCTGGCCGCCGCCATGGGAGTATTTTTCGGCACCCTGCCGTTGATCGCCTGCCATTCCCTGGTGATCATCCTGGCGGCCAACTATTTCCGTTTGAATAAAATCGCCGCCCTGAGCGCCAGCCAACTTTGCATGCCGCCGCTGGTGCCGGCCCTTTGCATCGAAGTCGGCCATCTGATGCGCCATGGTCGTTTTCTAACCGAAATTTCCCTGGAAACATTGGGCTACCAGGCCCTGGAGCGGCTATACGAGTGGCTGCTGGGCGCCCTGATTCTGGCGCCCTTCCTGGCCGTTGCGATCGGCGGCACGGTGCTCTTGATGGCCCGTTTGGCCGCCCGTCGCATGGCGGCCATTCGCAAACTCGAACCGACGCCCGGCCGGCGCGTCGAACCCTGAAAGGCCTCGATTCGCCATGAGAATCGTCCTGGTCCATCCGGCCGGATCCAACTGGGTTCCGGGCCGCAGAGACATCACCCCCATCGCCAATCGCATGGCGCCCTTGGGGTTGCTGTCCATGGCCGCCTGGCTTGAGAAGCAAGATCACCGGGTGAGCGTCTACGACTGTCTCGGTTATGACCGGCTGCAGCCCCATGCGGCCATCGTGCGGGACATCCTGGCCGGCCGGCCGGATCTGGTTGGCTTTTCGGCCACCACCTCCGGTTTCCTGGACGGCTACGACCTGGCCGTGGCCCTGAAACAGCAGCGCGCGGAGATTCTGACCGTGTTCGGGGGGGTTCATGTGTCCGCTCTGGGTGCTTGCCTGCTGGAAAACTATCCGGCCATCGACTATCTGTGCCTGGGCGAAGGTGAAGCTACCCTGGCGGAACTGGCCGATGGCCTTCCGCCGGCCGAAATCGACGGCCTGGTCTGGCGGGACGGCGATACTATCGTCAGCAATCCGGTGCGCCGCCTGCTGCCGGATCTCGACCAGCTGCCCTTTCCGGCCTACGCAAAGCTGCGCGGATTCCCGCAGCGCTACCACCTGCCGCTGTTCAGCTATATCCGCCCGCCGGGGGCCACCATGGTCACCAGCCGGGGTTGCCCCTACCAATGCTCCTATTGCGACCGTTCGGTTTTCAAACAAGGCTACCGTTACAATTCGGCGGCCTATATCTACGCCCATTTGCGATATCTTCGCGACCGCTTCGGGGTCCGGCACGTGAATATCTACGATGATTTGTTTACCGCCCACCGCAAACGCATCGCAGAGCTGTGCACCCTGCTTATCGCCAAACCGCTGGGTATGCAATTCAACTGCGCCGTGCGGGTGGGGCATGCCGACGACGACCTGCTGCAAATGCTCAAGGCCGCCGGTGGCCTGATGGTTTCCCTGGGCATCGAATCCGGCGACATGGATTTGATGGATCGCCACAAGCCCGGTGTCGAGCTGGAAGGGGTCAAGGACACGGTCCGGCGTATCCAGGCCAGCGGGTTGCGCGCCAAAGGGCTTTTCATGATGGGCCTGCCGGGCGAAACCGAGGCCTCGATTCGCAAGACGAGCGACTTTATCATGTCCCTCGACCTGGACGACATGAACATGTCCAAATTCACTCCCTTTCACGGCGCTCCGGCTTGGCGGGATCTGCAGGAGCATGGCTCTTTGCAGGAAGACTGGCGCCGCATGAACTGCCTGAACTTCGTTTTCCTGCCCCGCGGGATCTCCTCCCGCGAAGCTCTCGACGAGCTCTACAACCAGCATGTCAAACGCTTCTACTCGAGTCCCGCCTGGCGCCACAAATTCCGTCGACGCCTGTGGGAGCATCGCTGGAGCCTGTGGCACATGATCGTCCATCTGCCCGATTTTCTAGCCGCCAAGAACAACTTCGAACCCCGGAAGGACCACTGACCGATGCGGTCAAACGACCCGCCCCGCCTTACCCGGCAAGTCGCTGATCTGCTGAAAGCACCGGCCGGGCCGCCCCAAGACTTTGTGGCCAACCGGGCCAGCTACCCGGATATTTACGCCTTGGCGGGCGGATTGACACACGCCCTGACCGCCCAAGACAACTCCGATCAGCCGGTTTGCCTGTACACCGAAGACAAAGCCCTGACCGCCGCCGCCATCCTGGCCGCTGCAGCAAAAGACACGCCGAGCCTTTTGCTTCCCTACGCCCTCAAGTCGGCCGTTCTGGAAGATGTCCGCCAGACCACCGGCGCCTTTCGGGTGATCACCGACCGCGCACAGGATCTGCCTTCCGGCATGCGCGCCGTGGATTTCACGCCGGCCGCATCGATGCCGCCGGAATTTACGGCCGCGGCGCTGGACAAGGTGATGCTCCGCATTTTCACGGGCGGTTCCACCGGCAAACCCCAGGTGTGGCCTAAAACCCTGCGCAACCTCTTTGGAGAAGCGTTTTTCATGGCGGCCAACTTTGATTTCTCCTCGGAAGACCGGGTCGTGATCACCACCGTGCCCTTTCACATCTACGGGCTGCTGTTCGGCGTCCTGGTACCCCTGGTGGCCGGCGCGTGTGTGGCCGCGGGCACACCGACCTTCCCCCGGGAGATCGCCGAGGCCATCGCCCGACACCGGGCCACGGTCTTCGCCGGAGTTCCCTCACACTACCGGGTGCTGCGCGAGGCCACCCTCCAAAGCAACCACCTGCGCCTGGCCATCTCTTCGGCCGGGCGGCTGGAGCTCGCAGACGGGGCCGCCTTCCACCGCCAGACCGGCTTAGGCGTCACCGAAATCTACGGCTCCACCGAAACCGGCGGTGTCGCCTCGCGCAACCGCGCCAACGATGAAACCGCCCTGACACCGCTGGCATCGGTCACGGTCCGCATCGCGGGCGAACGCCTGTATGTGCGCTCGCCCTATCTCTCCCCGAACCTGGCCACCGATGCCGAAGGCTATTACCAGACCGGGGACCGCGTGCGCGGTGACGCCGAGGCAGGATTCGTTCTCATGGGGCGGGCCGACGGTATCGTGAAGGTGGGCGGCAAACGGGTGGACCTGGAGGGGGTGCAGACCTGCCTGAAGCGCCTGCCCGGTGTACGGGATGCCCTGGTGCTGGCCCTTCCCGCCGAACGGGCCCGGGAAAATGAGATCGTGGCCATCGTGGAAGGTGCCGTGGATACCGCCGCCATCCGCCAGGCCCTGGCCGCCACGGTCGAAGCGTATGCGCTTCCCCGCCGCATTAGGGCCGTGGATACAATGCCCATCTCCGCCGCCGGGAAGTATGATCGCCAGGCCGCCGCCGACCTATTTACCAGACAACCCAAAGCAGACTTGTGATAAGGAATCGGCATGGTTTTCAATCTCGGATGGCCTTGCAAGTGATTTCAAAACCTCAGATCACCTTCGAGGGCAGGGCGCCATCTGATGAAAAAAGGGAGCAAATCTATCCCGAACATGGCATGAAAACCTTTTAGGCCCATTTGATGGGCGGCATGGGTTCCGCGTCTTAAGGGAAGATTACCGCCAATGGGTCCGGCAACCCTTGGTGTGCGGCGCATTTCAG
>JASFFM010000089.1:0-12095 GCA_050124295.1 Desulfobacterales bacterium
ATCTCCCGGGGCCTAAACGCCGTTCCAAGGTTGCCCCGAAAATCCACCATAAAAGAATGTTGCCGCTGAGGTGGGCCGCATCCGGGTGATAAAAAACCCCACCCAGGGTCGCCCATATCATGTGCCGCAGGTCGAATGCCCCGGGGGGGGCATAAAATCCGCCTATAAACATCTCCCCGGGCGCCACTCCGAAGAGCATGATGCCGGCCACGATCATTGCGGATGTAAACCATGGGAATTCGGCCCATCGGCCGTCCGGGCCAGGTCTGATCGCGACCCGCTTCGGCCGGGCGACCCATTGGGCGGCCGCCCCCCTCAATGGGTTCGACCCCGGTGGTTGGGCAGGCATGCTCAAGCCGGTTGCGATAGGCCCCAGACCACAGGCCACCACCAGCGCCCATGACCAGAACCATCCGGCGAGAGACGGCGCCATGTGGCCGATCAGAAGGGGTAGCGACAGGGCGACGGTGATCGGAAGCAGATCCATCCGAAGACGCGCCTTGTGCGGCGCCCATCCGTCGGTAGGTGACCCATTTTGCCCAACAGGCTTTTCCATGTTCCCTTCCCCTCCCCGGCGGTTGCAACCGCTTTAACTGAAATGCTTATTCGCGCTCAACCTTACAGGAGGGGTGTGACAGATCCGGTCACAGGGCGCAAAAAAAATGCCCGGGGCCCCGTTGGCGCCACTCGCCCGAACATCGCATGAAAATAGTGATGCCCATTTGCTTGGATGCGATGGTTCCGTGTCTTTAGGGAAAGCGGCGAATTTGAGATAAAATAGACGCCTTGTGGGCGCGGCAGGTTTTGGGTTCGGCACAGGTTGCTGCGGTCACCTTCGGTGATGCTTTGCAAAGGCCGGGCAGGATGGAGGAGGGGGTGTGGCGCCGATCAGGTCTTTTTGATCACCACCAGGGTGCGGTCGTCTTCGGGGGCCAGGCCGCTCGTGTGCGCGGCCACGGCATCGAAAACCGAATCCACGATCTGTTGGGCTGAGGCCTGCTGGTGGCGGCGAATGAGATCGCGCACGCGCCGTTGGCCAAACATCTGACCCTGCCGATCGCGGGCCTCGAATATGCCGTCGGTGGCAATGACGATGATCTGCTGCGCCTCCAAGACCGTCAACACATTTTCCTGGTAGGTAACCCCCGGCGCAACCCCCAGGGCCAGTCCCTCGCCTTTCAGCTCTTGGAAACGGTCCCGCGAGGGCGTGTAAACCATGGCCGGATCATGCCCGGCACGCACCCATCGGACAATGCCCCCCTGGGGATCGAGGGAGAGGAAAAAAAGCGTCATGAATCGGCCGCTGTCCAGAACGTCCTCAACCAGGTAACGGTTCATATCGGTAACGATCTGGGCCGTCGATCCAGGTTGGGTCACGCGGGTACGCAGGAAACCGCGCGCCGAGGTCATCAAAAGGGCCGCGTCGACGCCATGGCCTGAAATGTCTCCCACCACGACACTCAGACAGGTGCTGCAAGACGGGTCATGTTGGAGAAAATCGTAGTAATCTCCGCTGATGGCATCACTGGGAATGTTCTTCCCGGCTACGTCCAGGGTACCGATATTCAGGGAGCCGCGGGGCAAGAGGTTTTTCTGCACTTCAGCGGCCAGACGCAAGGCCTTGGCGCTTTCGTTTTCTTTGCGGGTAATTTCCCGCCGGGCGGTTTCGATTTCCTCGATGATCTGACGATGCAGACCGGCATTGAGTTCCTTCGTATCCTCCAGCCGTCTGCGGTAGGCTTCGGATCGCGCCAGTTTAATCCGCAAATAGTCGTTCTCACGTTCCAGCACCTCGGGTTTCAGGGTCGTGGAAACGCTTTGCTCGCTGAGAAAGGGCGGCCTATGCACTGCAGGTTCCGGTAACTCGACATCACCTTCAGGGGCCGAAGAACCAAGCACCAGCGTTACCAGCGTGGCGTTGTGGCAGATACTCTCACGACCGGATACCGGCGGGGCGATTTCACCAAAACTGTAAAAACCCATGATGGGCAGTCGGTCCCGGCATTCCCGCTCGAGTGCGCCAATTTCTTCCATGGTGCGGGTGCCAAGGGCCTGCTTGCGCAGATTACAGGAAAAAGCCAGCACCGCAAAAGGCTGCCAGTGTGCCAAGCGCGCCCTCAAGGCACGTGCCGAGGTCGCGATATCATCGACCAGTTGATCGCGGATGGCTTCGGAGAGTTGAACCGTGGCCCCTTCCGGGATGGCCTCGGCAAAGGTGATGGCACCTTCTTCAGCGTGATAGACAATGGGGCCCCGCAGCGAAAAAGGCTGTCCATCGTCGGTGTAGACGGCCAGGGGGAATTCCGTGGCCGGTTCGGTGTGCTGGCCGAGATAGTGGTGGTAGAAATCCAGGGCCCGGCGATCGCCGATGCGTTTGACACGACGTCCTTCGACCTGGGTGATTTTCTCCCGTGGCCCGATGGATTTCCAGCTGTTGGCCACGAAATAAGCATAGTCCACAGGACCGCCGAAGAGCAGCAGGGGTAGGGCGTCTTCTAAAATCTCCCGCCCGAAAAACTGCCGGATCGATTGCCCAGGATCATCCAGCGCCGCCGGACATCCCCCGAAGATGCCACAACCTTCGCCTAAATCCTGTGCCAGGGCCTTGATGACGTCGCCACCGGGATGACGAATCAAATCCGGCAAGGTCAGACAAACCTTGGGGGTCATGGGTCCACCATCGTTGGCCATGGCAAGGGCCGCCCGGGCGGCCGCCCGATAGCCGTTGGACAACCGACGTCCCAACCCGGCGCGGATTTGCACGCTGTCGGAGACAAACGCCATCAAACTGATCGCATCGTCGCTGAATCCCCCCAGCGAAGAAAAATTACCCGCCGTGGTGCAACCGATCAGCTGTATTTGAGGAAAAGCGCGCTGCACGAGATCCAGCATCACCTGGTGGTTGAAACCGCCCCCGGCATAGAGAATGCCTGCCGTGGGTGATTGACCGCCCAATTGCTGCTGGCAGGTCGCGATCACTTGCGCGGTGGTGTCGGCGGTATTCAAACCCTCCGCCTGGGCGATGCTGACACGTATCATGGGCTTCCAGCCTGCTTTTTTCCAGTTGCCGTTGCCGGGCTGCGATAGGTCATAGGCTAAGACTGGATTCCGCTCTCGGCAACGGTGACATATTGTGGCTTCTGGACTGACGGGAATTGTCACCGAAGGCGGCGTTGCGGGGTTCTGTAAAGCCCTAACCCCATGAATTAATTTCAGATCAGCCATTTTTTTGGCCAAAGGTATAAAAATTGCTATGATTTCAAATGGTTGCTTTTTTGCACCCTTGCCAATACCCGCTATCGGAACCGGAGGGTTACCCATGGATATCGTTTGCCGCCATTGCAATGCCAGCTATACCATTGCGGATCATAAATTGCCGCCCCAGAAAGCCACGGCCCAATGCAAACGCTGTGATCAACCTATCGTCATCGATCCCCCCGCCGCCACGGCGTCATCGGCGGTGGCCGCTGCCGCGCCGGAAGGCCCGCCAACCGCAGCGACGCCGCCCCCTGGCCGGGACCTGGCCCAAGTCTTTCCGCAAATCGAGGACTATCCTTGCAGACACTACGCGCTCTCCGAGGTTTTGCAACCGAACCGCAAAGGCCATTATGGGACCCGCCTGAACAAGCTGAAGCTGAAAATACTGGCGGCCGTCAAACCGACCCTCGACCAGATGCTGGAGAAAGACGAACGGGTCATGCGCATTGCCGCCGGTAGCGCCTATTTCCCGATCGAAATATTTTTGGGTAACGGTTTTTTCACCATGCTTTACAACCGTTACGCGGTGGTGGCCACCAACCAGCGCTTGTTGATGATCAACACCGATCACCGCCTGACCAAGCCCAGTCATTACCTGTTTCAATTGAAATATGACGCAATCAGGAAGGTCGCGCGGGGGTTATTTCGAACCAATCTGAGTTTGACACTCAAAAACGGTCGACGGCGCCTGTTTACGGCCATGCCAATGGCGCTGACGGCCGAAATGCAAGCTTATATCGAACCGCAGTTGGTGCCTGGGCAGACAACGCCCTCCGGGATGGCCGTGAGGGACCATCTCTGTCCGGCATGCTTTGCGGGTCTGCCGGCCAAACTGAGCCGATGTACGGCCTGTCAGGCATCGTTTAAAACGGTTCCCAAAGCGACCCTGCGCTCGCTTCTACTGCCGGGATGGGGGCATATGTACCTGGGTCATCGTATCCTGGGCGGCCTGGAACTGGTGGGCGCCCTCTGCCTGTGGTCGCTCGCCTTGAACATGCTCTTTTTCGGCGGTTCGGCCAATATCGCTGCCGCGCTGATGATTCTGGTGTTCTACCACGGCCTGGATGCTTTGCTGACGGGTTTTATGGCCCGCAAGGGCTACATGCTGGTGTACCGGCAAACGGCAGTTCACACCCCCTCCCGCATGGCTCCGGAGCCGGCCTGACGAGATGGTCAAATTTCGCCCCAGCGCTCGCCGGCCTTGTGCGCCAAGCTTGAATCTTGCCGGTCAGGGTGGGGCATAAAAATGAAGCTTACCAATGCCACAGGGCGATGATCACGAAGCGGCCGAAAAGCAGCGCCAGAATCAAGGCAATGACCCATCGGGGCAGACGCCTGAAATAGGATTTAAAGTCCTGGCGGGATGGATATTTGGAGGTGTTCCGCGCTTTCCCCGCCGGGTTCTTCTTTTCGCTCATGACCACTCACGCTCCTCCCGACACGCGGGTGCAACAGGTAAAACCCGTCATGACCGCCGTTGCCGCACCCCAAGACCGATTTATACGCCGCCATGACAAAGGGTAGGCTTGGGGCTGTGCGCTTAATTGCCTGTCATGGGCCGCCCGCCGTGCGGGCCACCCCACCTCCCCGCCGGGGAACCCGGCCCCTCAATTCCAGGGCAATTGACGGCGTGTCTGCCAGTAACTGGGTGGTGTTTCCACCAGGCCAGCCAACGCATCCGCAGCTTCGGCATCCCAGACAATTTCGATCGCCCGCAGGTTGGCTTCCAGCTGATCGGTCCGCGCGGCTCCGCTGAGCACGACATTCACCCAGGGCTGCGCCAAAACGGCCGCCAGGGCCATGGCGTCCACCGTTGTCTCCAGGCGCGCGGCCTGACCGCGCAAAAGATCTTGCTGTCGGCGAAAGGTGGGGGTCCGGTTGGCTTCGGTCAGGCGGCCGTTGGCCAGCGCTTCCTTGATGATCACGGCCAAACCGGCCGCCGCGGCGCGCGCCAGGGCCCCACCCGCCGAAACCTCCAGCAGGTTCCAGGTGGCCTGTACGGCATCGAAAAGGGGCACGCCATCCACCGTGATTTCCAGCGCCTGGTCGATAACCGCCCCTTGCCGGGCACCGCTCACGCTGAGCCCGATGGCCGTCCCGCGGCGCTTTAACCGGGCCAGTTCCCTATGCACCTCCCGATTGCCCAGCACACCGCTTTCCCGGGTGACGGAATGGATCTGGTAGAGATCGAGATGCCCGCCCAGGTGCGCCTGGCTTTCCTTCCACTGCCGCTGCAAAACCGCCAGGGAATGATCCTTTACCTCGTGTACCGCAGCCGTGACCTGCCAGTCCGCCGTGTACGTGTAACCCCATTTGGAGCCCACCACGACATCGGCTGCCGCCAGCGGCCGCTCCTCCAACCAACGGCCCAGAAATTCCTCGGCCCGGCCGTAGGAGCGGGCTGCGTCGAAGTAGCGCACCCCTAAAGCGTAAGCCCGGTCCAGGATGCGATGGACCCGCTGCCGCATTGCGGCCGGATCGTAATTCCTGGCCAGCGCATCGGCGTGCCCGAGGGTGATATAGCCGGGCCGCCCCAGGGCCGCCAATCCGATGCCCACAGGGGATACGCGGAGACCTGTCGCGCCAAAGGACGGGGTTTTCATGATCATAAATCTCCTTGATTTTGGAAACCGAAAGCGAGGGGCCGGCCTCGCCCGCCGGCAATGCTGATTTCTTTTGTCAAGGGGTAATGGCGATTGAGGCGGTTGTCACGCCAGGGGTAATTTTAGGCAGCCTATTTTGCAGCGCGGCAGGCGATCATCGGTTAGGGGAAAAACCGGTTCACCACCGCTAGGACCTCTTCCCTGATCCATATTCGGACTTATGTTGGCCATATTGCTTATTAACCGTAAAGGAGGTAGCCCATGGGCGATATTATCCACCGCTCGGAAATTACCATCTCGCGGATCAAGGGGCCCACCCGTAAAGCCGTGATCAAAGGTTTCGACCAACCGGTGTATTACGGCGTGCACGGCGGCATCAAAGGCTTTTACAAAATCGATCCGGAAGAAGAACATGCGGCCACCCTGGATCATGTGGTGGGCGCAGTGGGTGGTTGAATGATGGGAACATTTGCCGCGATGCTGGCAAAACAACGTATTCCCACCCCCTCGGAGCGCTACCGGGCCGATGTCAGCGGCGATATTGAAGCCGTCGACGGGGTCTTGAAAATCACCCGTATTGGCGTCCACTACACTTTGCAGGTTGCGCCCGACAAGCGAGGGCAAGCACAGGAATGCTTCCGAACTTATTTACCCGGCTGTCCGGCCGCCCAGAGCGTCATCGGCTGCATCGATATTGATCACACGCTTGAATTGCACGATCTTTAGTTCGACGCTCGGCGTTGATTGGATCGAACGATTCGATCGCCAACCGAAAATCCAAATTGACAACGACCCCTGGGAGGAAGACCATGCCTAAAATCGTCCGTTTTCACGAAACAGGAGATGCCGGAGTTCTCAAGCTCGAGGAGTTACCCGCCGGGGAACCCGGGCCGGGTGAAGTGCGCCTGAAGGTGGCCGCCATCGGCCTCAACCGCGCCGAAGTCCTCTTCCGGCAGGGGCTTTACCTGGAAGCCCCGGAGCTGCCCTCCCGCATTGGTTACGAGGCGGCCGGGGTGGTGGAGGCCGTGGGTAGCGACGTTGCGGAGGTAAAGGTCGGCGACCGCGTCAGTACCATCCCCTCCTTTTCCATGCGTCAATACGGCGTCTATGGCGAGAGCGCCATTGTACCGGCCTATGCCGTGGCCCCCTACCCGGATACGTTGTCCGTCGAAGAAGGGGCCGCCATCTGGATGCAGTATCTCACCGCCTACGGCGCCCTGATGACCTACGGAAAGATGACCAAGGAGCATGCCGTGTTGATTACGGCAGCCAGCAGCAGCGTGGGATTGGCCGCCATTCAGATGGCCAAGTCCATCGGCGCCCTGACGGTGGCCACCACCCGCGGAGCGGATAAAAAATCATTTCTTCTGGAGGCGGGCGCCGACCATGTGATTGTAACCGACGAAGAAGATATGGCCGAGCAGATGAAGGCCCTGAGCTCCGGCAAGGGCGCCGATTTGATCTTCGATCCGGTGGCCGGCCCTTTCCTGGAAAAGCTGGCCCGGGCCGCCGCCCCCGGGGCCACCCTCATCGAATACGGCGCCCTGTCGCTGGCGGAGACGCCCTATCCCCTCTTCGAGGCCCTGGGCAAGGGCCTGTGTATCCGCGGCTACACCCTGTTCGAGATTGTCAAGCAACCCGAGCTGCTGGCGGCCGGCAAGCAATTTATCGACGACGGTCTGCGCAGCGGGGCCCTCCAGCCCGTCATCGACAGCACCTTTACACTGGAGAAAATTGCCGATGCCCACCGCTACATGGAATCCAACCAGCAGAAAGGCAAAATTGTCGTGACCGTTTGACCGGCCGCTCTGCGCGGATGCATCACTGCCCAGGTCTTGAGAATAGAATCCGCACGGTCAAACGTGTATGTGGCTCCGGTTGGAAGTGGTCGGTTTGGGCCCAGGCCTGTTCCCGCCGGAGGCCCACTAGACAATATTCAAGGCATCCAACCCCAGCCCCTTTCTCTTCTTCTCGATATGCTGCCTTAAAAAAAGGGCTGCTTTTTCGGGATCCGGCTCCACCGCAAAAGTCGCCCCGACCACATCGTCCAACCCCTCGGTGAGCAGCTTGACGACATTCATACTGCCGGTAATCGGCGGCATGGGCCCCAGGTGCGTGGTGACACCCGACGCCACACAATAGACACCGATGGTCACCGCCTTTTCCGAATACCATTCCGGCGCCGAGCCGGCCACGGGCAGGTCGCTGATATCGACCCCCAAAGCGTGGGCCAGGGCCGAGACCAGCGTCAGAATGCGGACATTGTCCACACAGCTTCCCAGGTGAAGCACCGGCGGGATGCCCAGCGCACCACAGATCTCTTTTAAGCCCGGCCCGGCCATCGCGATGGCCCCCGGCACCTTGAACCCGGCCTTGGCATTGGCCACGGCCACGCACCCGGTGTCCACCACCAGGATGTCATTTTCGATCAGTCGGCGGGTCAGTGTCGTATTCGCATAGTCATGTTTGATCTTGGGATTGTTGCATCCCACGATGCCCACGGCGCCACGGATTTTGCCGGCCTTGATGGCATCGATCAGGGGGTCCGGGGTACCGCCCAGGGCGCCCAGGATGGTTTCGATGGAAAAGCCGCCCACCGCTTCCTGGGGCTCCACCGGGATATAGACGTCTTGGCGGTGGGGGTAGTTTTCAATCGCCATTTTCACCAGGCCGACCGCTTTTTCCTCGGCATTGTCCGGGTGAAACTCGTGATGCGCCATGCCCGGAAACTGGGCTTTGTCGCTGGTACTGATCATCTTGGTATGGTAGCATTCGGCCACTTTGCCGATGGACGGCATGATGCACTGATAATCCACGATCATCATGTCCACGGCACCCGTGCTTAATATCAGCTCGGTCATCAGGTGATTGCCCGCCATGGCAATCCCCCGCCGCATGAGAAGCTCATTGCCCGTGCAACAGACGCCGGCCAGGTTGATCCCGGTCGCGCCCTTTGCCCTGGCCAGGTCAAGCATCGCTTCGCTGATACAGGCCTTGGACACCATCTCCGACACCACGGGGTTGTGCCCGTGCACCACGATATTGACCTGATCGGCTTTCAACACCCCCGCATTGACCATGGTCGGTTTGGGCACCGGTACGCCAAACAGGATATCCGACACCTCGGTGGCAATCATGGAGCCCCCCCACCCGTCGGACAACGCATTGCGCAGGGCCTGAACCAGGAGGCTGACCCAGTTGTTGTCAACCCCCATGTGCGTCCGGTGCATCATCTCCGAGGTTTCACGGTCGATGCCCCGCGGCGTAATCCCGGCCTTTTCCCACACGGCCCGCCGTTTGGCCGGAGCCCGGCTGACCAGCGTAATCTTCTTCTGCCGCATGCCGTAATCTTCCATCATGGCCTGGGCCAGATCACCGGCAATCGCCAAAGCATCACGGTCTTCGACAGCCACGCCGTATTCGCCGGCCACCGCTTTCAGCTTGGCTTCGTCCCTGATCTTGTAGCCGGGCGCCGTGCCGGCGGCCACGCTTTCCAGCACCTCCACCAAATCCCGGCCGTGGTCGGAATGGGAGGCTGCCCCGGCCGCGATCATGCGGCACAGGTTCCTGGCCACGATGATATCGGCATCCGCGCCGCAAACCCCGGCCTGGGGCCCTTCGCCAAAGGGGTCCACCCGGCAGGGCCCCATGTTACAGACCCGACAGCTCAACCCCATATCGCAAAACCCGCACTGGGGCTGCTGGGCTTCGTGCCGGTGCCAGACGGTTTCGATATTGTCCTGGGTGGCTTTGGCGAATAAACGCCGGCCGTCGTCGGTGATGGATATTGGTTCTCGGGGATCAAACATCGTAACCTCCTCTATTGGGGAACGCGTCGTTTCATGGATCGACAGCAGTGTCCTAGTCGCTTCCAACGGCCAGCTGGGATTGCCGAACCGCGCGACTTAGAGCCACACCGTCCGGCAGCGATAGCTCGCCGGCGCCGCTCGACATGCAGCGGGCCACCTGGGCGGTTTTCTGCCGCATCACTTCGGACATCTCCGCGTATACCAGGGCATCGGTCTTGCACACCTCCACGCAGGCCGGTTCCAACCCCTGGGACACCCGGGAGCCGCAATTATCGCATTTCACGGCCACGGTCTGACCCGGCGGGGCGAACGGATCTTCGTGGAACCGAATGACGCCGTAGGGGCAGGCCATGGCGCAGGACGCACAATTGATGCAACGCTCCGGGTTGATGAGCACCGACGCAGAAGCCGGGTCCCGTGCAATCGCCCCGGTCAGACAGGCCATCTGGCAAGGTGCGGGATCACAGTGGCGGCAGCGGTTGGGAAACCCCTCGTTGTAGCGCCCGGCCCCCACATGCACCCGCGGCCGGGGGCGGGGCGTCTCCTGCGCTGCCGTAAACAACTGCAGGGTCTGCGAATGGGCTGTCGCGCAGGCCAGCATGCATTGCATACAGCCGACGCACTTTTCGGGATTGACAACGACTTCTTTCATAGCCCCTCCTTTGCTTCGATCTTGCAGGCCGAAAACGGAATCGGTATCTCAGTGGAGAAGTTTGCTGAAATTGAATCCCGGTGCCATAAGAACATCGTCCGGGAGGCTGACGGGCACTTGGTTTTCAATCAAGGCCCTTAAGATCCCGCCCTGTTCGATCCTGTTGATTAACACCGCCCCCACCAGTACTTCGCCGTGAAAAATCAGGCTGCGGTAATACCCCTGTTGTGGGCCACCGGTGCTGATCCGCCGCAAACCTTGGCCCGCTTCGGGGTTGGCGTGACCCAGCGTCATGACGTCCAGGCCGTACACGCGCATGACGTTGCGACTCAGGCTGCCCGGATAGCACATCCGGCGGCCGGCCATGTTAAGTCCGGCAACCCGCCCCTGGGTCGCCGCTTCCGGCCAGATGGCGTTGACCCAGCGCCTCTGCCGGGCGATATCGATCGACTCGGCCACATCACCCGCGGCATAAATGCCGGGAACACTGGTCTGCAGGGTTTCATCGACGACGATGCCCAGGTCGACGTCCATACGATCCCGGGGTACAAAATCCAGGGACGGCAAAACCCCCTTGCCGATGACGACCAGGTCGCAGGCCAGCTGGGTGCCGTTGTCCAGAAGGGCGCGCGATACACGCCCATTGCCTTCAAAAGCGGTGACGCTGACCCCCACCTGGACCGTCAGGCCATGGGCCCGCAGTTCGTTCATGATCATGCGGCCGGCCACCCCATCCACCTGCAGGGCCAGGGGATAGCCGGAGGTGATCAGCATGGTCACTTTCAAGCCGCGCTGCAAGAGCCCATAGGCCGCCTTGAAGCCCACCAGGCCGCCGCCCAGAACCAGGGCCTGGCGGGCGTCGGCGATGGCCGTCAGTTGCTGGCGCACATGGGCCTCGGTGCGCAGGTAGAAAATGTTTTCCAGCGCGGCCCCCGCGGCCTTCCATTGACGTGCATCCGCTCCCGAGGCGATCAGCAGCCGGTCAAAACCGATGGTTTGATTGTCAGCCAGCCGGACCACGCGCTCATCCACATCGAGCGCCACCGCACGCTGCCCCAGGATGGGCGTGATGGCCAGGGTCTTATAAATATCGTCGGTGTGCAGGGGCAGTTTGGCGTGGGGCTGAGAGCCGTCCAGGACCTGGCAGATCATGGGCCGGCTGTAAGGCGGAAAGCGTTCGTCACTCACCATGACGATCTCGGCGGCGCCGTCGGCGGCGCGAATGGCCTGGGCCGCGTTGATACCGGCGATGCCGTTGCCAATGATCAGGTGTTTCATGCCACCTCCCGATGGTCCGTGCTCTGACGAATGGAGGAACTTGGGCGAGCGCATCGTTAAGGGAGAAACAGTCGCCCTGCCCACCCCCCGTCATGAGCACATGGAAGAACAAGTACCTGCGAGGAACCGGTTTGCGCCCGCAGTCCCAGGGAGCTCAATAGGGTATTGAAAAAAGAGTCTTTCGATGCCATCGAATGGTCAAACCGGCGCGATGGCGATGGCCTGCGGGAAGCGGATCAGCGCAATCGTTGAAAGGGTTTCCGCATCGGCGCAACCGGGACCCGCAGGGCCTCGACCCCGTTGTCAAAACAAGATTAGGGCCTCTAAACAGGACAACGGCATGAACGCGACAGGGTCATTTTATCAGGCTGGATTCAGCCCGCATTGTACCGTTTTGACAGGTTCTGTCAATCGCCGATGGGGTGCCACAAAAAAGGCCCCCAACAGAAAACGAAACGCCGGCCGTGGGCCACCCTCCAATGGGATGCGGTGCGC